>JBIIJF010000066.1:0-5250 GCA_044234015.1 Candidatus Babeliales bacterium | reverse complement strand
ATAGATTCTACGTATGCACGGCTCAATAGCACTATGCTCAAAGCATTTTCAAGCAAATCATACTTGCCGTTATACCCGTTTTTCCCCGTCATCAAGTTGCTTTTTCATTACTTTGCAGCCTGTGACGTGCACGCCATGAATCCTGAACAAAGCGTTAAAAAAATTGATATTCCGCTGCTCTTTATTCACTCAGTAAGTGATAATTATTTATCGTGCAAAAATGCACTGACGTTATTCTCTCGCGTCAAAAATCCAAAATCAAAACTCTGGGTCGGCCCAGCCTGTCGCCATGGCTGGCTCCATTCGTATTTTGGTACACAGTACCAAAACAAAGTACAAAAATTCTTAGCCGGTGTTACGGCTAGCAAAAACTAAGACCAACGTTACTCATAAGGCGATTGCATAGCATTATTTTTTACTCAACAGACCCACATACTCACATACTCCTTTGCAATACGCCTCTGCTACCTGTTCAACGCGCGAAGAGGTCACCATGCCATCAACTAAAAAATCTTTTTGCGCCAAACGCACAGCCTCGTCATAGTTGTTTTGAATAAGTGATTCACCGTAACAAATGGGACTACACGCACTGCGTAACAAGGCAAGATTACGTGCATAAACACCCCTCTCAACCGAAATTGTAGGTGAATACGGAATATTCAAAAGGCTAACGCCAAGCTCCTGCTCCATAGCTTTTCCAATACACGATGCAAGCAGATGAGACTGCACAATAATTGGCGTCACCAAAAGACGGACCAATGCTGTTCTGGCCCGTTCTAACGATAAAATAGAACCCTCGATCCCACCAGGAATAAAAGCCATGTTGTAATTGTCATCAACGGCAACGGTATTGCTATTCCTGCCATGTGCGTTGTAATGAATAACCAAAGTAAGATCAGGTGCAAAAGATCGAATTTTTTCTATGCGAGCCATAAGATCTTTTTGGTTGTAACAAAGGCGAAACAGTGCTTGCTTTAAACGGTCAACTGCACCAATTGCTGATAGTTTTAATAGCTCAGCAATCCGCTCATCACGCTGCTCAATATTTGGTATAACCCCAGACCGCAATAGGGCCAGCATCTTTTTTTGCACCGCAGGCAACACCCAATCAGCATCACATGTTACACCAAATTCCTCTTGACACCATGCGGTAAATGATTTTTCATAAACAGCCTGACCGGGTTTTTCTTTAGTTAGCATCACCTCTGCACCAAGTGCAACCAATTTTGTACGCAAACAGCATGCCGTCGCAGCAGCCAATGAGCCTTCGTCAAAAGAATATGTTGTTGACCCATCTGTTGCAGGAATCGCAACCCACCGCTCTTCTACCTGCGCTAACTCACCACCCAAATGGCCAGGGTCGATAGCAATTCTTAAGCCTTTTAGAGGTTTTTCTGTTGATGCTACCACTTTTTCATTGATCTTATGATCCTGCTGTTGGTGGTTTCCAAAGAATAGCGTGTACTCCGGCAGCAACATCTGCTTGTGTTCTGGCGAGGCAAAAACAACAAGTTTTTCAGGCGTCAATATCAGGTAATCATCAAAGTGACTGTCTAGACGTACATACCCATCAATCAATCCTTTAACCTTCTCATACGAAATGGTTTTCTGATATTTATCAAATTCTGCATACGGGGATATTGCCCCCTGCGCAGGCAGGCCAATAGAAGACATAACACATACTGTTGTGATAAAAAATAACCAACGCATATTACTCCTCAAAATCTACTGTTTTAACAAAAAAAAATAGCGTATGAAGCATATCATACGCTATTTTAATTTTTTAAGAACCAGAGGCTGGTTACTTAACGTCTTCTTGAGAACCAGAAGCTTCGCTAACTTGCATATCTGGAGCTTGCATTTCGTCTGTCAACACAGGAGCAGCATCAACAGCTACTTCAGCAGCAACGCCTTCTGTTGCAACAGTATTTTCTGCAAGTTGAACATTTTGCTCAGCTTGTGCTTGTTCTTTGCCTTTTTCGCATTCTGATCCACAACCACAAGCAGATAACAATCCAAGAGCTGCAACAGCGGCAACATTAAATAGTGCATTCTTTTTCATAAAAATCTCCATAGAAAATATTACTAATTTTTTCATAACACGAGCATACTACCGCAATACCTTAAAAAAAGAAATTAAAAAAAGCAAATTTAAATACCATCAGGACGGAGTTAGCCGCTGGCCACGTGGCAAACGACAAACGAAAACCGCACCCTTTGCGGATGCAATAAGATTAATAGAGCCACCCAGCTGTTTAAAAATTTGGTGCACAATGGCAAGCCCTAAGCCCATATTTTTTTTACTGGTAGAAACATACGGCAAAAACAGCGTTTCTTTAACTTGTTTTGCAATCCCCGGACCATTATCAGCTATTGTTAAAACAATTTGGTCGCCCGATGCATCGCACTCAAGCTTAATTGAAATTTCAGGCTTTGCCTGCACCCCTTGCATAGCACGGATACTGTTGTCGATGAGATTCACCAGTGCCAATTTTAATTTTGTCTTGTCTGTTTGCACCACCACGAATGGCGCAGCAAAATCCCCAACCAAAATAAACTCTGCATCTGAATAGCTCACACGATACAGCCGCACAACATCTTCTATCACAAGCGCAATATTGCACTCCTCCAAACAAACCGCTGGCAATGATGCAAATTCTACAAAATGCTTAACCAGCCCCTTGATGGTGGTCACTTGATCAATGATGGTTGTTGTGCAGTCGTAAAAGATATGATCCCCAGCAAGCTGCTCACCAAATTTACGCTGCAAGCGCTCGGTAGCAAGTTGAATGGGCGTTAGAGGATTTTTAATCTCGTGTGCCAGCTGTTTTGCCGCCTCTTGCCACGTTTTTACCTTTTGCTCTTGCTCAAGCCGCTGCTGCATATCCGCCAATGCCTTTGCCATCCGGTTAAAAGCATCAGCCAACTGGGCTAAATCACTATCGGGCATTTCTGGCACACGCGTTGTCAGATCACCTTGCTGCAAGCGTTGTGTTCCTTCTAGCAGCTGGGCCAACGGCTTTGTAATACCACGTGCCAAATAAAAAGCTGCCCACAACGAGAGAAAAACCACAAATAAAACCATCAGTGCAAATGAAGACAGATACGAAAGCTGAATAGAGCCCCGCAGCATTTTAATCATTGCGTAATCATGCTGTGCATTCTGCGTGGCAATCAATGCTTGGCGCACTGCTGGGGGGTAGCGATGCACTAACACCACCCAAGCGGTAGAAGTCTTTTTTGACCAATACAACGAACCAAAAAAATCAAACAGAGACCCCTTGCTATGCTGCTGTAACAGTGCAATAAATTGGCTACGCAAGCTTCGCGTCGTGCGATCGTTTAAGACACGAAAATGTCGCCATTGCTCGATTTCATGGTGCAACCAGTGGCGCGAAGCAATATCATGCACCACATATGACTCCATCCCTTGCCGTGCTGCCTCCTGAAGCAATGCTACTGAATCAGACGATGATGCAAAATTTGCAGCTAACTTCTCCCCCTGCTTAACCATTGTGTTACGGATTGTAGCTGTATGGATACAATGTAATGCATAGGTATTGGCAAAAACACTATCAAGCCTAACCGAGAACCACTGATTAATATTTTTAATAATTGCACTGCCCGCCATCGTCATGATGAAGCTTGCTGGCAAGACAGAAAAAAGAACAAAACTCAGCACAAGATTGCGCGTAAACAAACTACCCGCAACACCGCGTCGCCGCTCCATAAAAAGTTTTACGCTATGCCGAATAATCAAGTACAGCAAAAAGCCAGTAATTAAAAGATGTGCGTTAATGAGTAAAAAAAGAAAGATACGATTAATACCACCACCAATTAAATGATGCTTCTTTTGCACCAAAAAATCTGCCCACGAGATACAGGCGATTATAATAGTTGCGGCAATAATCCAGGTGAGACGCTGAGCTGTTTTTTCCATGCCACTAGTTTGCCTCATTTTCGAGCCTTGTCAATAATTCAAATTGAAATTAAAGCGCCTATGGGATTGTGTTTTGGCCAAATATCAGGGGGGCCTTTGCAGGCAGTTTGTAAACCTGCTAGAGTAGTTTTGCTTTCAATATTATTTGATTACAAAAAAGCTCTGTTTATTATCCTCTGGAAAGGGTTTTTATGATTCTTATTTTTCGGCTGGCTCTAATCGTCAGCTTGTTACCTTGCTCCCTCATGGCAGCCGACCCTATGGCTCAGGCACATAATGCCGTACAAAGCATGCTCAAATGTCACGCCAGCGAACAAGGTATTGATCTTGGCAAGCCACTGCAAGATGTTCTTACAAACCCATCAACACTGCAACAGCTAGCAACTGCATCATACGCAGACGAATCTTTCGAGCTTACAGCTGCAGACATCACCGTCAATTTTACCTGGGGTTTTGGAAACTCAGGCGACTGCCTTGTGCCACTCCCTCCTATTAAAGTTACTCTCAAGACGGGCGCACTTGATTTTTCTGCACCAAGCGTACAAGGACTTGCCGCGTTTGTAGTAAAGAAAAACATCATAGCAAATACTGAGCAACAAGTTGGCTTTTTGCGCTTTTGCGAAAATATTGGCAAAAATCCACTCTCTCTATTTGGTTTAAAAGTTGCACTCCTCGTTAAAGACCATAAAAAAACTGATCCTCGCTTTGTGCAAGAAGAGCTCTCGCGCTTAGTCCTCCGCCTCGCGTTGTCTCAACTCCCTGAAAGCATAAAAAAAGCCAAGAGCCTCTCAGCTATTCTTCCTGTTGAACTTCACGGTATTCTTAAAACATACGCACCTGAGGCTCTGGAAATTATGGATGCTTGTTGGCTTGCAATTGTAGATCCGGCAGCCTGCCAGGTCATGATAGCAAGCAACGAGCTCCTATCCCCTAAAGATACCGCTAAAGCTTTTGCAGCAACCCTGCTTGGCGGCGCACGTCAACTCGTTACCGCTCGCCAAGAATATTTTGCACAGAATCCAAGCAGCATAAAGGCAGCGCAAGAGAAAAGCCGTGCCTCTAATGCTCAAGATAAGCTTGCACGTCAATACCTTGCCACACCTGAAGGCAAACGCACAGCTACCATACTCCAAGACGACATCAATCGCCTAGAGGCTCGCAGATCAGCACTAGCAAAGGCAGACACCGTTAGCAGCTCCATGGATCTTTCAGCAGATTTAACGATTTTGCAAACATTACGCACACAAGCCAAAGAATACAGCGTGCTTGGTCAAGCAGTACCAGAAGACTTACGTACCGCGATTGTTAGC
>JBIIJF010000065.1:0-5276 GCA_044234015.1 Candidatus Babeliales bacterium | reverse complement strand
CTATCATGACTGATGCAGATGTGGATGGTTCTCATATTCGTATCCTGCTTCTTACTTTTTTCTTCCGCTACATGAGGCCATTAATTGATCTTGGGTATTTGTACATCGCGCAGCCGCCACTGTATAAAGTGAAGCTCGGGCGTACGGAACGCTACTTGAAAGACGATTCTGAACTGAGAGGCTTCTTGTATGATTGGGCTGCTAACAGTGCAGAGCTGCTTCTAGATGGTGAAAAAGTTGCAATCGCTCCCTGGCAAACAACACTTAAAGCAATTCGCGCCTATGAATCAGAGGTAGAACGATTTGGACATGCCGTTGAGGTTTCCAGTAGTCATACTCATGAGCTCATTAATTTTGCTGATGGTATGCAATGGATTCCTGGTGCTTTAACAACCGAAGAGCTGGTTGCTAAGCTTCAAGCGCATTTTCCTCGCTACGTAGTCATGCTGACGCAAGAGCCAGTTAGTGCCGCGCCTGTTGATGGTGTTGCAGTGGCAGTCAAAGAAATTATTGTTTTTAAAGAGCATAAAAAAACCTGGGAAGTGCCAGCACGTTTCTTTCACTCAGAAGAGATTGTTGTCCTTCTTGGCCTGTATGCGGATGTTAAACATCTCGATAAAGCTTCATGGCAATTTGCTGTGCAAGGCAAAGATGTTTCCGTTGAAGGCAAGGGTGCTTTGGCTTTGTGTGATGCGATTGTTAAAACAGCCAAAGCGTTGATGACCATTCAGCGTTACAAAGGTCTTGGGGAAATGAACCCAGAGCAGTTGTGGGAAACAACCATGGACCCTGCACGCCGCACCTTTGTGCAAGTGACCATTGAAGACGCTATCAAAGCTGATCAGTGGTTCTCATCCCTGATGGGTGAGGAGGTAGAAGACCGTCGTAGCTATATTGAAAAACATGCCCATTTTGTGCGTAACCTAGACGTTTAAGCTGAAAAAGCCCCCTAAGAATTAGGGGGCTTTTTTCTTGGTTAATTTTTTGTGTAGCGAATTCTCTAGCCAATCTTGTCGAATGGAACATCCAATACGTCAAAACTTTGCCAATCTTTAAAATCAAAATGCCACCATTCAGATGGGAATGGGATAAAATCAAATTTGACCATAAGGGCTTCAAGAAGCTTACAGTTCTTTGAAGCCCTAGGATTCATAGCAGTATAATTACGATGAGCCTTGTCTGAAAAGTCATCAAATGCAGACGGCATTTCGATTTCAGTTTTTGTTTTTAGATCGATGATGGTGATATCAACGGCAGTGCCGCGATTATGCTTAGATCCCTTTGAAGGGTCGGCAATGTACTGTGGATCAGGGCACAGATTCCAAAATATCCTTTGTGCTCGGTGTGGTCGGTAGGCGTCAAAAACTTTGAGGCCGAGGCCTTTTTTTTTAAGCTCTGTCTGAACATTCTTGAGTTTATTTGCTGCTACGCGGCGTAAAAAACATTTTGCTTTAGGGTACACAATAGATTTGGTGAAATTATTGGTTGTTGCGTATCGTAGGTCAATGCAGATTCCAGGAATCTCTTTTTCAAGATCAACAAGATCGTCGGCTTTCGCTGCGGGACGTTTGCTGGCTGTTTTGTAACGGGTAAGATAGGTATCTGAGGCCTGTTCTATTTGCTCTTTTGTAATGATTGCTGCGGATAACTGCACACTTAAAATTACCGCTGTGATTCCTGTAAGGATGGATGGCATACGCATAAAATTCTCCCGCGTAACACTGTGATAAAATAACAACAGGAAGGTTCTATCGTGTTATTGTTGTTCGTCAATTGTTGGAATGTCTTTGATTCGCATGAGGCTAATGGCCTCAGAGCTGTGGAGCCAACGTCGGTGTTTGACCAAGTAATCTAGTTGAAAAGCAGCAACTGCTGGGTCAAAAATGGCGGGCATGCGCTGCGCTCCGGTATACTGAAAACCTTCGAATGGGATGTTTAGTTTAGCAAGAGCTTCCTGTACGGAGAATAGGTGCTCAACGCTGTTGTCCACAAATAACACGCGTCGTGGCCACCAATTGATATGTTTTAAGAACGTATTGAGCAATGGGCCTTTTGAGCAACTTGTGCCATTTGATAAAATGCCGCGGTCAAAATTTGGGGTGTGTTTGCTTGAGGCAAGGGAAGAGAAGATAATTTTTTTATGATCGGGAAATGAGCTGGTAAGATCAACACCATAATTTAGTAGATCTTGGCGACGATTATTTTTTGTAGCATCTTCAGCAGATAGCCCAAAACGGGTTAGTACCATTACTTTAATACTGCGCGCTTGAAGCTCTTTGATGAGTTTAATTACGTCTCTATCGATTAAAACGAATTTAGAAAAAGCCTTTTTATGAATTCCGCGTAACTCATCACGCTCTTGTTGGCTGAGGTAAGAATAGTGTGGGCACTGAAGGTTGCGAATGGCGCGAATGGTTTTAGCATTCGCGCGCTCTTTTTTGTAACGGCGGTCATAAACATCTTCGTAGACTCCGATAACCGA
This sequence comes from Candidatus Babeliales bacterium, assembly GCA_044234015.1. Classification (GTDB taxonomy): domain Bacteria; phylum Babelota; class Babeliae; order Babelales; family RVW-14; genus CAIKAH01. The sequence goes on along the minus strand of JBIIJF010000065.1, from coordinate 2,794 downwards.
ACAGTAGTCAAAAATGACCAATGAGTTGGTATCAAGGGTATCTAATTTATCCCAGAGTACACCAAAAGTGTCAATTACCGGGAAGTTATCAGGCACGGCTTGCAGCATTTGCACCTCGCTATTGGCAATAATGCTTATTGCTAAAAATAATAAAAAGCTGTGTTTCATCTCATTCCCCCGTGATGGTGACTCGCTATTGAAAATAGATCTTTTGGTAAATAGTACCTATCTATAACAATAATATATTAATATATTTCTATCTGTAAATATATATTAATAAGCAGCGCGGATCGTTATCGCCACGCGCTTTTTTGCGTTGAATTTGTAGAAGAGGCGTGATGCCATCTGGCGGTTTATTACAACATAATGGCTTTTTTTACAGGGGTTTTCATGAAGTTAAACAGTAGGCAGTTGTTGGCGGGACTGCTTGTGTGTTTTGGGGTGAATTTATTTGCGGCAAGTGAGTCAAAAGCGTTTGAGGAAGCCGTTCTTATGGCTTTAACGCTCAAAAATTCAACTACCTTTTTGTGGCTTGAGTTACATGATTTGGACAAGCTCCCTGGGAAAACGTTGCTTGGTAGAAAAATTGGGCATGGAAAGTTGTTTTCCATGCAACCAGCTGATACAGGAAAACTAATAACAGGTTGCTGGCAGTTATTTATTTGTACTGCAGGTCCACAGGTTACAGAATTAAAGCAGGCTGGTGAGCCTCTTTTGTTCAGCTTTGCGGACAGCTGTAGGGTTGCTTCAGTAGATGGCACAGCGATGCGTGGAGGGGGCACGTGGGAGCTGAAGTTGACCGGTACTGTTGGCAAATATAGCTTTGAGCCTACAGAGTAGGTTTACGCCATGTGGTCGTGAGTAGGGGACTTATTTTTTAGACGGCGTCTAGCTGTTTTTTTAACCGATATGAGCCACAGAGAAAAAGCCCAAGAGCAAACAGAGAAATCATTGCAAGGCATGCACTGGTTGGCAGATGCTTTTGTGCTGGGAACATAGCCCCACGCATCCCTTCCATCATGTAAACGTAGGGGTTTGCCAAGCTGATGATTGCCCAGAGTGGTGATACGTTGTACAACCCCTGCCACGTGAACTGGAATGCCCCAAGGTACCACAGTGGAAAGATGTAACGCATCGAAACAATGCTTGGTCCCAGTGGAGCATTAGGGATAAAGGTCGCCACGAGTAGAGTAAAGCAGGCGCAAAAAACATTGCAAACCAGAAACATACTGGTAAACGTTGGCCATGAAATGAGAGCAATACTTAGGTCTGAGAAGGCAAGGCAAGAAACTATTGGGCTGGCACAAGCACTGATAATGAGCTGTGCCATGAGGCATGAGCAAACCGCTTTCATGCACACGAGCCACCAAGGAATGGGGAGGGTAGTAAGAAAACCAATTTTACGGTTGTTGTGGATATCATTAGCTAAATTTACGGCGTTTGGATAGATCACAAAGCTCATTGCTGAGGCCAAAATGCCAATGTCCATGATCAGCGCCCATTCGTGCGATACTCCCAGTGAAGGCAGAATATACGCAGCGCTGATAGTAAACGTGCTACGCCAAGCAATGGTTTTGATAATAATATCGAATATCTGTTGCTTTCTTCCCAAAAATTCTGCATGCATCATATGCCAGAACGTACGCCAGTATCGGTATGACTGCGTCAGCATAATATCCCATCTCTGGTTTCTTCTAGATCAAAAAGCCTTCAAGAAGCATAGTGCGTGCCATATCTGGCGCAATTCCTCTGCTGGCCAAGTAAAATAAATGGTCATTGCTGAGTGTGCTGACTGCTGCGCCATGTTTGCAACGAACGTCATTAGCTTCTACTTCGAGCTGTGGGATAGAAACGGCGCGAGCCTGTTTGCTAAGTAGAATATTTTTGTTGGCTTGTTCTGCTGTGGAGCGTTGTGCCTGTGGGTGAATGCGGATCATGCTGTTGCAAGTGAAGCGGGATGCATCGTCACAGATAGTTTTTATCATAACATTGCTAAAGCTGTCGCCAACTACATGATTTTGCAGCGTGTTAATTTTTAGGATTTGCTTGTCTTTGCCGTAGCAAGCAATATGAGCATCAACATGAGCCCCTTGGCCATTAAGATTGATCACAAGCTGCTTTTCAATCGCAGGGGTTGCGATTCCCTCTACAAGACGTAGCTGGTAGGTAGCAATCCCAGAGGCGCCTGCGTTAATGGTAATTTTGTGTTTGAGCATAGGCTCTTTGCTGTGCAGCGCCAGGTCATCGATAATGGTAATCACTGCATTAGATAGGATTTCAATATCAATGTTGAGCGTTGATGGCATGCCCAGGAGATAACATTTTTGTAGATGGTCATGGAGTGAGACCGTCTGTTTTTCTCCAAGTGTCAGAATAGAATTATTCATCCAATGCTCCCTTCCATTTCTAGCTCAATCAAACGGTTCATTTCTACGGCGAATTCCATAGGCAATTGCTTAACGAATGGCTCAATGAAACCGTTAACAATCATGGTGCGTGCAGCATTTTGGTCAAGGCCGCGGCTCATCAGGTAGAAGAGTTGATCATCGCCAACACGACTAACAGATGCTTCATGCCCAATTTCCACATTGTTTTCTTGAATGTCGATGTACGGATAGGTGTCTGATCGCGAGCGGTCATCAAGGATCAATGCATCGCACTGGACGTAGGATTTGCATTCTTCAGCGCCAGCAAGAACTTTGACTACGCCACGGTAGCTGCCACGGCCACTGTTGCCGCTGATTGATTTTGCAATAATGCGTGATGAGGTGCGTGGGGCTTCGTGAATAGCCTT
>JBIIJF010000064.1:0-5422 GCA_044234015.1 Candidatus Babeliales bacterium | reverse complement strand
CTGTACCATACATCGAAGTTGATGAGCCAACGCTGTCGATTTACTTCTCTGTTAACAGCTCACCATTTGGTGGCCAAGAGGGCAAATTGCTCACTTCTCGCCAAATTCGTGATCGTCTGTACAAAGAAACCAAAATTAACTTGGCGCTTCGTGTAGAAGACACTGACTCACCAGAAACATTTAAAGTTTCCGGTCGTGGTCAGTTGCACCTTGGTATTTTGGTAGAAACCATGCGTCGTGAAGGCTTTGAATTGCAGTTATCTGCACCTGAAGTTATTTACAAGACCATTGATGGTGAAAAGCACGAACCATTTGAGCTTTTGACCCTTGATATTGACGAAGATCACCAAGGCGTGATTATGGAAAATCTTGGCAAACGCCGTGCATTGCTACAAAACATGATTCATCATGGGAATGGTAAAGTACGTCTTGAGTTCAAGACCCCAGCTCGTGGCCTTCTTGGTTTTAGAGGTCAATTCCTCACCGATACTCGCGGAACCGGCCTTATGAGTCACCGTTTTATGGGCTATGAACCATACGTAGGTGATATTCCTAGCCGTACCAAAGGTGCTATGATTTCTATGGAGCAAGGTAAAACAACCACCTATGCGCTTGATGGCTTACAGCCTCGTGGCATTCTGTTTGTTCCGCCTACTTTGGATGTTTACGAAGGCATGATTATTGGCGAACACAGTCGTGATAATGATCTTGATGTGAATCCAACCAGAGAAAAGAAATTGACCAATATGCGTGCTTCTGGCTCTGATGATGCGGCTAAGGTTGCTCCACCACGCGTTATGAATCTGGAAACAGCACTTGATTGGATTAATCGTGATGAATTGATTGAGGTAACCCCTGTTTCAATTCGCTTACGTAAAAAGGGCTTGCGTCCTTCTGATCGTAAAAAATACGAATAGTTCGATTCAATTTGAATTCAGCTATTAAAAAAGGCCCCGTTCTGTACGGGGCCTTTTTCTTGCGAGCTTTTTAAAAATTACCATCCGCCATAGAAGGCACCTCTTGGGCAAGCTGGCTTTCCCAATATTTTAGTAAATTTATCTAAGACCGCATCAGCAGCTTTTTGGAAGGCTTGAGCCTCATCCTCTGGTGAGGCTGCCCTAGCAAGGCTTTCAACTATTTTTTTTGCTCTCATGACACTTGAAGTTTCGTCTCCCTCCCATCTATCGTGGGCTATCAACAACGCGGTTACTACCGCTGCATAGAGCTCAAGAGGAGTTGCCTCTTGGCCTTCTAGTATGTGTAATATTTCTCCTGGCTGGCAGGTACAGCCACTGCGAGTAGTACTATCTACTAATGCGCGTGTGATTTTTTTGGTTGGGTCAGGGGTGGCAGTTAAGACTTCTTTTGTTGGGAGGAAATAGACAATTGTTAGGACTAGAATATAAAATGACTTCCGCATTGCAAGGCCTCATACGGTAAAAATGTTAAAGGATTACACGTAGGGGATTTTAACCTCTTTCACATCTTAAATCTATCCGCAAAGAACATCTTTATCTCGCGCTGCGCCGCGTCTTGTGTTGCGGTATGGTGCAAGCCGTTGTGGCGGACATCCGTACCAAATTGGCGACGTAGGGTGTGTTCAGGGGCTTTGCGTGGGTCACTAGGACCCATGAGATCATTCAGATCTGCAATAGCGTTAATTTTTTCAAGAATGATGACGACGATCGGGCCGCTGGTCATAAAATCAATAAGGCCACTGAAGAATGATTTGTTTTTGAGAGGGGTGTAGAGCTGCTCTGCATGGTCACGGTCTAGATGAATCTTTTTTAGGTCAATGACGGCAAAGCCTTCTTGCTCAATCTTATCAATAATTTTACCCGTATTTTTTGCTTTAACTGCATCAGGCTTTATGATAACAAGGGTTCGCTCAATGGTATTGCTACGTAATTTTTTGTGCATTAAAAAGCGGTAGCCAAAAAAGGCAGTAGCCCCAACGACCATCGCACCTATCACAACGATAATAGCAAGAATTGAACGCTTCATAAACAGTCCTTTGATGGTACAAATATGGCGACAATAAAAAAAGTGACCCGTTGAGCGAGTCACTTTTTACTAGCTGACTGAGAACCAGTCTAGCTTATTTTGCCAACGGAGCAACCACGCGCATTTTTAATTTGCGAGGTGCAGCCTTTTTGGCAGCGACTTTTTTAGCAGCAGCTTTTTTAGCAGGCTTTCTCGCAGCAGCTTTTTTAGCTACTTTGCGTTTGGCAGGCTTTCTGGCTGCTACTTTTCTCTTAGCTGCTACTTTTTTAACAGCTTTTTTAGCCACTTTACGCTTAGCGGCTGGTTTTTTAGCTGCTACTTTTTTAGCAGCCTTTTTTTTGATTGCCATGGTTAGGCCTCCTTTTTATTGGACTCTCCCTTTTTTCACCATTACTTTTCCACGCTTAGTTCGGCCAATGCTGAGCAAGCCCATGCTGTCTTTTGTGCAATATTTTTGAGCAATTTTATTTACTTGGTCCAGTTTCAGTATAGACAGAATTTCTCCCTGTTTGTCAAATAAATTAAAACTTAAATTCAACTTTTTGAGAAATAGAAAGGTTTGTGCAATTTGAGCGTTTGTTTCAAACAGCTCTACAGATGAGGAGAAATAGACATTTTTTGCAAGCTCTAATTCGTCTGCCGTGATGCCATCTTTTCCAACAAGATCTAGAGTGTCAAGGATCAGGGACTGAGCATGGTCAGCTTTGTCAGGAGCTACAATAGTTTTGATAAATCGCATACCAGGTTGCAGATGTGACCCGTATAAAAGTGATCCGCCAATCATGTAGAAAAGACCGCTCTGTTCACGTAGTGCGAAGAGTCGTGATGCTGGTGATCCACCAGCTCCACCTGTCACAATAATATCCAAAAGGGCAAGCGCATTGTAATCTTCGTGTCCTCGTGCGATAGATGGGGCCATAAAACCTAAAACTGTTTGTTCTCGTTCGAGTGGAATGTTCATTGCTTCAGGACTAAAGGCTGGTATGGGGGGGAAAATAATATCTGAAACAGGCTTGCCTTTCCAGTCATCAAATGCTGCGGTAATGCATTTTTTAAGATCAATTTTTGTAAGATCCCCAACAATGACAAGTACCGCTTGGTTTGGTACCAAAAAGGTGTTGCAGTACTGTTGTAAAAACGCCTTGTTGATGCCTTCAATACTCTCTTTGGTGCCGTAGGGATTTTTATGGTATGGGTGCTTTTGATAGACAACTTCGCGAGCAAGCTGGTCGATATAATCCAGTGGGTTATCCCAAAGCTCTTCGATTTCGTTGAGAATTTGCTGTCTGATTTTCTCTATAGAAATCGTACGCAGAGCTGGGCGTTTCACCACATCTGCAAGGAGATCAACGGCTTCTTGAAAATCTTCGGTAAGGCATCGCATGGCAATATTATCGCTGCCTGCAGCAAAGTGAATGCCTTTTTCCTCAAGAAGTTGAGAAAATTCATCTGGGTTAAGCGTTTTTGTACCATCGCCAATGATGCGCATCATCATTGCAAAAGCACCTGCATGCTCATCTTCCTCGTATAAATGGTTGCCCTTCAGGCAGAGCACACTCATAATTTGCGGAACCAATGGGTTATGCAAATAGATTACCTCGAGCCCATTGTTTAGGGTAAATGTTGCTGGCTGAGGGCTAGGCTTGTGTTGATGAGCAGGAGCATGGATGGTTGTTACTAGGCGACCTGGCTCGATGGGAGTGGTGCGGACATGGGTACGTAAAATCTCTTCTTCAAGTTTGTCAGATGCTAAATGCAAGGTGTTAAGCCGCTGGGCATCGCTATCGTTGATTGGCAGTAAGTAGCCTTTGTGCATGAGTGATGCGCTGAGGTAGCTGGCAAAAAAATTGCGGATATCTTCTTTTGTTGTTTTTTCAATCGCAGCTAAATAGTCATCAATAAACGATGCATTTTTACTTGCAAGGTATGAATTACCAATGACAAAAGCTTGCTTTTCTGTGCTCTCAAGAAGTGAGGTTAAGTCAATGTGTGTGCGTTTCTTCGCAGCTTCAAATTCCCAATCTTCTACCAGGTCATGTGCTAAGGTTTCTAGTTCATCAATAAGAATCTCCTCTATTTCTTCTGGCGTTACGTCATTTGCTGGCCAGATACCAAAAAAGAGTATTCCCCGTTCAACTAAGTCATAAACGGTGCAATCAATGTCTAGCGCAAGTTGTTCTTTGTTAACGAGTCTGCGATACAGGCGTGAGCTTTTACCTGTGGAAAAAATAATACTGGCTATGTCGATGAGGTGGTTTTTCCCCTCATTAAAACCTGGTATTTTAAAGAGATAACTAAACCATGGATTGCTTGCAGCGCGGTACAATGTCGTTGTTTTTGAGCAGATGTCATCGTTGAAATAATGTTTTGCTCTTTCATAATTTTGTGCTGCGGGGATAGTGTTGAAATAGGTTTCAGCTGCAGCAAAAACTTCTTCTGGTTGCACGTCGCCAACCACTACTAGTGTTGCATTCCCAGGGTGATAATGTTTTTTATAAAATGTATATAAATTATCACGTGTTAGTGCGCACAAATCTTGTTTTGATCCAATAATAGGATTATGATAAGGGTGTTCTGGAAAGGCTCCTGCGAGCATGTGTTCAATGAGAGACCCTTGGAAATCATCTCGGTACATGCGCATTTCTTCGATAACTGCTTTGAGTTCTGAGGCGAGCATGTCTTTATCAAAACGTGCATTTTCCATGCAATCGGCAAAAATACGCAGCGCTGTTTGCCAGCTGTTGCTTGGTAGGCGGAACGTGTAGCACGTATAATCTTGTGAGGTAAAGGCGTTAGCATCCGCTGTTAATTTTTGGCTAATCAGGTTAATATCACTTTCGGAGAGTTCCTGCGTTCCCTTAAAAATCATATGCTCAATTAGATGTGCCATACCACGTTCGTGCATAGCTTCATCTTTGGCACCAACGTCGTACCACAAGTGGGCTTCGACACGGGGGATGTGCGTAACTGGCCTGGTGAGAATGGTGAGACCATTGGGTAATATTTTTTTAAAAACCTTAAATCGTGGCATAGATGCTGTCATAACCGGATACCTTCACTAAATTGCAATGCAAAAATGGTAGTCTAACACGAAATATTTTGTAAGGACACATGCTGATGAGTCTGATTAAAACTATCATTGGGTCGATCAAGACGAATACTGTTTTTAGTTTTTTGACCAAAAACATTTTGTATGGCGTGCTTAGGGCATTATTTTCTACCTATCGCTTACGTGTTATTTATGCTTCAGGAGTGCAGCAGCCACTCACCAATCAGGAGGGGGTCTTTTATTTTTGGCATCAGCATATTCTATCGGGTATGTTTTTTTTTCATGCGCTTAAAAGTCAGGGTGCGTGCATTGTGAGCCCAAGTGGTGACGGTAAAATTGCCGGTTACTTGTGTCAGAAATTGGGTTTTA
>JBIIJF010000063.1:0-5433 GCA_044234015.1 Candidatus Babeliales bacterium | reverse complement strand
GTGTGCGGTGGGGTTCTGTATACAAATGGTGTTATTGTTCTTGATACCGTAGATCGTGAAGAAGGTCTCTATAAGCCAATGTTCGAGAGTATCCAGACTAATGGCCTTGGGGTAGATTATCGGCCCCTGGATGCTGTTCTGGATGCTGATCCTAATGAGCTGATAACGCTCTCTGCTCGATATGCTCGTGCCGGTGTGAGTGGAAAAATCCCCCAAGCGATATTTTTTATTTTCGGGACAGATTTTCTTATGGCCCCAGAAAAGTCCTATGCCTGTAGCAAGGTTTTGCAGGCATTACATCTTGTTGCGCAGCGGCCAGGTGTACTTATTGGACTTATTTTTCCATCAATGCAAGCACCAGAAGGGACTAACTTAGTCAGTATGTGTGCTCGCGTTTTTAATCAATGTGGTCTTACAACGCCAACAGGCGCCTTAGCTTATCCATTTGGGCCAAGTCATGAGGGCAATAGTGATGACGAGCAAATTGCTTTGAGTGTGAATGCTTTTTTTTATATGACTAATATTTTCTTAAGTACCCCTTTGGAGTCTCGCTCTATGGATTTTCATACCACCCTGAGTTTGCCTCGTCGCGGTATTGAGGTTGACATCGCTGATATGAAGCAGGGATTGGCATCAAAAAAATGTTCTTTGGTATTGCTGCCAAGTTATGTCTCGTGCTCGCCGGCAGTATACAAAACATTACCGTATGGAATTTATTGGTACAATCAACAGCGTAAAAATCATCTATTTATAACGAATAACAGCGTTTTATCATTTGCCGGAATTACAGAAAATTTTCATGTAACACCCTTACTGAGCGGATTACGCCTGGAGATGCTCCAGCAGATTCATCGAATGATATGGGAGGTGCTGTATATTTCGCAAGCAAAAGATAGAGAGTCTGTTGAAAAGCTGCTGGCAACGGTCGATACAGTTGCAACACCAAGGCCTCTTCCGGCAACCTTACGGAATGTATCTTTTGCGCCAGAACAGGCAGCATTAGAGGGAAGAAAGAAGACAGCATGGATGGACATTGATATTTTCGCGCCATGCTCAGCCGAAGATCTTGCCAAAAATCCTGCAGCGAGTGTTGAGCGGGCTCAACAGCAACAAGATTTACTTGCAAATTTAATAGCATCAGGGATTGATGCGTTGTGGATTACGGCAAATCCTCACATGTATTACAGTCCGATTGCAAAATTTAAAACACCTAGCCAGTTGCTCACTTACCAGGCAATGATTGCTTCATTTGCCACTGCCGTGGTTAAAGCGTATCAGGCTGCTAAATTACCCCTGCCAGGTATTTATATCGGTTTTGAAATAGCTAATAACTTGTATCCTCCATATTTACCCCAACGCTGTGCAGTAGATTTGTTTGAAAAAGCATATCCGGATTTACCGGTGGCGACAGATGCTGATTTTTGGGCACAAGAAGTGACCGGCCCATTACGCAGTTTTTTGGCAATGTGGCAAAAAAACGTAGCAAAAAATGGGCTCCCTATTGCAGGGGTCGTGCTTGATCTTGAAATGTATTGCCGTAAAAAAACAGGGTCGTTTACTACCATTATGGGATTTGATAATTATACCTTTCAGCGTTTTGTTTCGCAGACAAGGTCTGCATGGGGTGCGGTTGCTAAGCGTGATCGCTCATTGAAGCTTATGGAAAATAAAGAGATGCGGAAATATTATGCCTTTTTGGAAAAGGAAGCAAAGGCAATTGGTACAACGCTTAAAACAGCATTTGCCAAGATGCTCCCAAAGGGAAGAATCATGTGCTACATGCCAAGTATTCAAATTTCATGGTTTTACAAAGGGCTGATTAAGGGATTAACGAGCAATGCTAATCCTGTGCATCTATTAACCTTTAACAGCGAATTTATGGCACACAAGCCATGGTTTGATGAGCAAAAAACGCCGGTGACGCATGCGTGTGTTCTCATGCTTTCTAAAATGCGTGAAGTCGCAGATTTTGATTTAATGATGGAGTTATATTTGCGTCACAAGGCTGTTTGGTTTAACAGATTTTCTCGCACTGTTGAGCCAACAAGTTGGGACTGGACTAATATTGAGCAGCTGGGGATGCCACTTGAGGAGCGCGGCTTTTTTTACAAAGCCGTCCAAGAGCTTACATTGCAGCCAGCAGCAGGCTGAAGCATTTTTATTTTGTTTAACGCTGAACGAACTTAAATCGTGGGACTTGCTGACCACTGATGCTGACTGTTTCTACAAACATCGGTAGAGGGCGTATCCATACGTTGCTAGTTGTATCGTTGGTTTCGCCGTTAGCAAGTTGGCTGTAGACGACGTATTCTTCCAGTGTTTCACTGTGTCGAGCGATTGCCGTTACCTGGTACCAGTTGCCGCTGTAATGTTCATACGTACCACCAATAACTAATTGCTTGGCTTCTGGTGAGAGTGGGGCCAGTGGAAGACGAGCTCCTGCAGCCGCTATTTTGTCAGTTACTGATTGGTAGTTTTTTGCAGTGCTTTGCGTTGTCATAAAAAACGCCCCTAATAAAATTACCTTAATGTGTTTGTTCATCCATATCCTTTGCTTTGTTCATAATGATTCTCACGGCAGGTGCGTAATTGCCTTCTCTTTGGTAGAGAGGTAATAGTGTGCTGCAAAAATCGTTAACATTGATTTCTATTGTTTCAATCTTGTCTTTGTCCATTCCTAAAAAATTGATATAGAGAGTTATCCCGTTAAAGTACTTCGACTTGAGAACAGCAGTAAGAAATTTTTGTACCGACGTCAATCGTGTTGCAAGGGACTCTCCTGTGTCAATTTGGATTCTATCGGGTGCATCTAAGGATGATCCGCAATAAACTCGCACGCCTTCGCCATTAAACAGGCAGTGTACGCTGGTGTGTTGCGGGTCATCGAATAATTCAAAGAGCATTTTGCCTTTTAGGTCAGTAAATTTTTCTACAAATTTTTCAGATATATTTGGCTCAAAGCCCATGAAGAAATTATTTTCCAGGGCTTTTTTTATTATCGAAAAGTAGATCGCCCGTTCTTCAACAATGCCAGAGATGCTTGTTGTAGCAAGATCAAGCACTCCGCCAACGCGTATGGTCATGATAGTTCCTTTGGTTTGCTAACAATAATTCTAACTACCGGCGTCCAGTTCTCATTTTTTTCATAGAGAGCCAACATTGTTTTAGCAAAGTCTTCAACATTAATTTCAATGATCTCAAAGTCATCTTCACCCATATCGATGAAATTAATATTGAGTGTTATTTGGTGAATGAGATCTGATTGCAAGAGCTCTACCAAGAAATTTTGTACTCGAGACATTCTTTTTGCTAAGGATTCTTCGCATATATTTCCAGGCGAGGGAGATGTGATCCCTTCGCCCATAAATAAACATTCCGCATTAGGATCCATTGGGTCGTCATTGAGTTCAAAGAGTATTTTCCCCGGAAGATTGGCAAATTTTTTTGTGAATCCCGAAAAAATCTCTATACCAAGGGAAATGTAAAAAGCGTTTTGTATAGCTTTTTCAACAATGGAAAAACATAACAATTTTCTCTCTGTGGGTGATAATTTAGTTTTGGTTAGCCCTAGTATGCCGCATACGTTGATGCTCATGATAAGTCCTCTATTGGTTATAATGGTTCGACTTGTCCCCGGCCAATTGGCTGGCCATGTTCGTTATATTCATAGATGTGTCTATGGCTACCTTTTATATAGGTTTCTGTTTTATCGTCGTAGTGGGGGCGAAGGCGGCTACTACCTATATCGTAGTCCTCTCGTATTGCTCGTTGCCCCCTATGATTATAGCTAGTGCGTGAAACCACTAAATCCGGAATTTCATTATCCAGTTTTTCGTATATAGAGTATGGGGTGCTGTTTTTTGGAGCCATGCCCTTACCCTGGACTGTCAAAACATTCCATTTCTCCTCAGCTTCTTTTGGCTCTTTTGGCTCTTTTGGATCCTTAGGCTCCATAGAATCCTTTGGATCTTTAGGATCTGGAGTTGGTGATGTGTTGCCTGGGCCTGATTGGCCAGCAGGCCGAGCAGCAGGGTCAGTTGGATCTTTTTTAAAAATGCCATCGCTTCTCGTGTCCCCGTCTAAGAAAACACGTTCACTGCCGACTTGAACAAAAACATCAGATTGATTTCTGCCACCTCTTTCACCCGCTTTGCTCATTACGGCGCCAGCCCCGAGACCGAAGACACTGACGCTAAATGAAAAAGTAAAATTGGCGGCAATATACGCAGCAGCAGAATTAATGGCAGAGATAATAGTAGGAATAATTAATCCGAATGCAAAATTGTGAACAAGAATTGCTTGATCAGAGATAAAAAAATTATGGTTTTGTGCAAGTGAGATGACGTATACTTCGGTATTACGTTCATGCTCGGTGATTGATTCAACCCGGCTAATTCCCCGTTTGCCTAATAACAGGTAGTTTTCTTGTAAGCTGCCAGCAGAAATCCATGGGTCTTCGTGCAATGGGCAGTAGAATGTATGGTCGGGATCAACTTCAATCGTGGTGCCGGTTGCTATTTTAAATTCAGTAATTACCGCTATTTGTTTTTTGAAAATGGTAAGAATTCTGGCGGGCTGAAGCGTTTTTGTTCCAAAATTGTAGCTCACAACTTCATCCCCATTGTTGAGCTGCTCGATAGGTATCATTCCTGTTGGGGTGAGAACTTGCGTGCCAGCAACAAGGCCTTCGGCAAGAATATTGCCTGGCGAAAACAGCAGCGGCAGTAAAAAAACAAAAAGAACGAGCACATACTTCTTCATTAGCTTGCTAATCACAAAAATCTCCTTTTTTAGATTGTGATTTACACTAGTTATAGGCCATTACAATGCATGTCGTGCTGTGAGTGATGGGCAGAGGGCAGCGTTACTTTGGAAGCTATATTGCCAAATGCCCAACCGTTCAAAGTAGCAGAACAAAAATGTTTCGCAATAAAATTTTCGTGATGGGGAATTTGTCGGTAGAAAAATCTATCGGTGTGTACTACAATTGTTTGGTCAAAAATAATTGAGAGGAAAGATGATTTGTATGATTGGTTTGGCGTTACGAACTATTATTTTTGTATTGATGGCATTTGAATTATGTTTTGGACCTGTAATGAAAGAGGCCACCGTGGCACAAGAAAAAAAAGGTAAAGCACTTTTTGTAGATCGCGATGGCACCCTCATCAAGGGCGTGCCATACCTACATAAAATAGAAGAGGTCGAGTTGCTGGAAGGTGTTTTGCCCTACTTGCTTGAACGGCAAAAAGAAGGCTATCAGCTTTTTATGGTGACTAACCAGTCTGGGATTGCGCGAGGCATGTACACAGAAGAGACCATGCATCACGTTAATGAGTATGTGGTACGGCTTCTTGCGGAGCGTGGAGTAATAATTAAGGCATGTTATTTCTGCCCACATTTGCCTGAAAAAGCGGCGGTACCTGCGTATGAAAA
>JBIIJF010000062.1:0-5444 GCA_044234015.1 Candidatus Babeliales bacterium | reverse complement strand
ATCGGGTTCTGGGTCATCAAACAGAGTACACTTAGCCCTAGCCCAACCAGAGCCACGAGTTTGTGGGTTTGAAAACAACACTGGGAGTGACTGCTTTATAAACTCTGTGCTGCAAGCATTTTTGCACACCAAGCCACTCAGAGAGCAACTCCTGGGTGAACCTGTAGGCTATACAAGAGGATCGACTATAGCTCAATTTATAGTCAACTTTAATACACTCAAAGATTTCTGTGTGTTTTTAAATACACTATATGACTATGAGAAAAGTCTTACGATTGAATATAATATCAACATCAAAAATTTAACAAAAACATACAAAGAAAGTACCGATGGCCTTTATACAAAGTATTTGCTATGGGCTAAAGAGAGACTAGCCTTATACAAAAATTTTTTTCGCGATCGCCGTGATAACAAGAAAGCTATTAGTAAATTGGAAACAAACATCGCCGCTTCGCTGAAAACTACGCAACAAGCTGCTCGTCAATTATTCTCTGCGGGAAATCGCTCTGGCCAACAGGATGTACATGAATTGGCAACTGCTATTGTTGATGATCTGATTACACCGGGCACAACAACTACCACGACGAAGTGCCTGAAATGCAAAAAAGAAACACCGATTATTGATAAATTTAACATTCTGGACGTGCCTTACGGTACCCCCGAAAAGCCAATAAAAATTAGTGAAGCCATAGCTAGCACCTTGGAGTGCCCTCAAGATATCCAAGGCTACGACTGCAAAAGCTGCCCAACCAGAACTATAGCCCAACAGAAAAAAGAATATAGACTCCCCCCGGGAACAACACTTATTCGCCTGACACGCGAGACAGGAAGTGGAAAAAACCAAACTGCGGTCAAAGTCGAAGACATCCTCACAATTGGTGAAAAAGCCTATAATCTCTCAGCTGTTATTTTGCACGCTGGCCATAGCGCCTCACATGGCCATTACATAGCCCTTGTACGCGATCCATACAATCAAAACGGGTGGAAAATTGCTAATGACCGCCAGATTTTAGACGGCCAAGAAGCATATACAGCTATCAAAGACGGGAGAAATTATAGCAAACCCCCTGATGAAGAGTTCCAAGTTGTCATGCTGTTCTACACAGAATAGATAGGAGCAGTAACACGAACTAGTTCAGCTGCCAATGATGGCGCAACAAAATAACAACTTATTTGAAATGGATTTACTATGCAAAAGACAAATATTTTTTGGTTACTTACGCTTTTAAGTTTGCCCCTGTACGGGAACAAAACCCTTGCGATCAACGGCTTTGCACAAGAAGATATCGACGCTGCAATTGCAGCAAGTCTTGTTGATGCACAAGAAAAATCCGACATTGAAAAAGCAATTGCACTCAGCCTACAAGAGGCTGATAAACAGCTAGAAAAAGATCTGCTGAATGCAAAAAAAGCATCAATGATAACGTATGCAGCAGAAAAAAAGAAAAAAGACATACAAACAGCACAAAAAGCGCCTTCTCAGCCTAAAGCTACCATGAATAAACATGGTGCGCCCACTGGCCTTGCAAACAGTGGTAATTTTTGCTACATGAACGCATTTTTGCAAGGGGTAACAAGAGTTCCCTACGTTCAAAACAAGCTGAACAAAACAAACCAATCTGAAAATTTACTTGTTGAAAGCATAACAAACATCGCTTTCAAACGCCCATTCACTAATGGGATGACCCACCTTGACGTTATTGGCTCTTTTGCAGCACAAGCACTTGGTGGTTATGGCCAGCAAGATCCTGATGAATTTGGACGAGCACTGGCAACTGTGATACCCTTTACGTTGTTCCCAGCAAACAGCACTACAATAAGCATTTCCTGCGAACAATGCCAAAAAACTACAACAAAAACTACTCATGAGACTGGAATTATTCTTATTCCCTGCCAAAAAACAGCACTAACAACGATTGCCAAACCAACAACAGAAACTCTTTATGATTACCGTTGCCCAGGATGCTCACGTAGCAACAGCAGTGTGAAAGCAACCACACAAAAGCTAAATCCTAAACATTTTGCTGTGCGTATTGTGCGAGAAGATGCTATGGGCAGAAAAGATGCTACGCCAGTAATAGTCTCAGAAAAAATAGCTGGTGCTGACGTGCATGGCATAGTCCTGCATACAGGTAGAACAAGCCGATCTGGTCATTACATTACCCTTGTGCGCGATCGCATTAATCAGGCGCAATGGTGGATCGCAAATGATTCAGTCATCTCCGACGGCAATACTGCATGGGCTGCCTGCCAGAATGGTGAAAGAGTCACGGTCAATGGAAGCCAATTTGACGTAGTAATGGTTTTTTGTGGTGAAGAAAAAACCGATCAGATTAAACAAACGCCAGATCAGCAAAATCCAAAGCCTCTCTCCTGGTGGCAAAAAATAATTAATTCTATACAGCTTCAGGAAGCTTGGTAAGGACTTCAGCAGGTAGTTTTGTTTGCATTTGGGCAAACCAAGCACCAAACCAAGCACTTGCTCCTTGGCTTACTACTGCCTCGGCCACATCTTTTAAAGCTTTTTCCAGCTGTGGGGCATCAATAACCCGCTGCTGATAAAGATTTACTAAAGCCATCAAACGCTCTTCACAACGCTCTGGCCAATCGATGAGGGCATACAGAATGAGCAACGCTGCTAAAGACTCTCCTGATGCTGGGCGCATAGCACGAATGTGCTCATGAATAGCTATTGCATCAACCCATCGCTTCTCTTTTTGGTACAAAAAAGCAGCCTGCTTATATTTTTCGCAGCACGCAGATTCGTCTTCCATAAACCAGAGCATATCTCCTTCAACCTGAAGCACGTACGCCTTATCAGCAAGCGAATGTGACAGTAGTCTAAAAACGCTCAAAGCTTTTTCTCGCTCTCCACGAGAAATTAAATCAGCAAGCTTAAACCACGCAACACTTCGCTCTTTTTGGCTCTGCTGGCGTTGTTCCATTCTTTCCCCTTTTTAAACGCAGCCACTTCTCCACTGCCTCACTACCCACACGTTTGATATGCGGAAGGTCTAATGGTATACTGGGCACTGCATTATTGTAAAGTCGCAGGGTTAGTCTTCTTACGTTAACACGGTATACACGCACATCATGAGCCACTCAGTCATCCAACAATGGAAAAATTTTGAACAGCAAGCAATTGCCGGTGGCGGCACAGCGCGTACAGAGCATCAACATGCCATTGGTAAAAAAACAGCCCGCGAACGCCTCACACTTCTCTTAGATCCTTCATCTTTTTTCGAAATCGATCGCCTTGCCATATCGCCTTTTTTAGAGGCCCCGATCCCCACGGATGGCGTTGTGACCGGTTTTGGCACCATCAAGGGTAGAAAAGTTGCCGTCTATGCACAAGACTTTACTATAAAAGGCGGATCCCTGGGGAAGCGCCATGCAGAAAAAATATGCAAAATCATGGACCAAGCAGCAAAAATCGGCTGTCCGATTATCGGCATCATTGACTCCGGCGGTGCACGCATCGATGAAGGCATTCATGCCCTTGCTGGGTACGGTAGCATTTTTAAACGCAACTGCCAGTACTCTGGCGTCATTCCGCAACTATCTGTCATTGTTGGCCCTTGTGCTGGTGGCGCGGTGTATTCACCTGCTATCACTGACGTCGTGTTTATGACCAAAGACATTAGCCAGATGTTCATCACTGGCCCACAAGTCATTGAAGAAGTGTTGCACCAAAGCATCACCAAAGAAGAGCTTGGCGGCGTTGCTGCCCATGGCACACAATCTGGCGTTGCTCACGTTATTTGTGAAACGGAAGAAGCCTGTTTTACTGCGCTGCAAGACCTTTTAGATTATTTGCCCGATTCTTACCTGGACCAAAGCGTCCAAACAAAAGTTCCTGCGGTTCAAACTGGGGTTTTCGCTCTGCCAGACAATCCAAACGCAGCATACAATGTCAAAGACGTCATCCAAAGCCTGATCGACGACACATTATTTGAACTACACACAGGGTTTGCGCAGAACATGGTCACCTGCCTTGCCCGCATTAATGGATATGCTGTTGGCATCGTTGCCAACCAACCACAGGTGCTTGCCGGCTGCATCGATATTGATGCTTCTTGCAAAGCTGCCAGATTTATTCGCTTCTGTGATAATTTCAATATCCCCATTATCACGCTGGTTGACACGCCCGGGTATCTACCAGGGGTTGACCAGGAACACAATGGCATCATTCGCCATGGGGCAAAATTACTCTACGCCTACGCAACGGCAACGGTGCCCAAAATTACCGTTGTTCTCCGCAAAGCTTTTGGTGGCGCCTACATTGTGATGGGGAGCAAAGAGCTTGGGGCTGATATTAATTTTGCCTGGCCAACGGCACAAATTGCTGTCTTGGGCGCTAAGGCTGGCGTCACTATTTTGCATGGCAAGCAGCTAGCCCAGTGCCCACCAGAAGAGCGCAGCACGCAACAAAAAATGCTCGAAGATGCCTACACAGAGACGTTTCTGCAACCATTCACGGCTGCACAGCACGGCTACATCGATGCCATCATCGCCCCTGAATCAACCCGCGATCAGCTCAGCAAAGCGCTGGCAATTACAGCAGACAAAGTTGAACGATTGCCTGGCAAAAAGCATGGCAATATGCCGCTGTAAAAACCGCGCAGCACTATACCTGCATTTAATTGCTCATTTCACAATTTTATTTTTGAAAAATACATGCTACAATCCTACCCCTTTCGCATTTTATAGATTACCACACAACACGATTGTATTGGATACACCATGAGTTTTGACGCCACAGCTATTTTTAAGAAAATTTTTACTCTGATGGTTGTACTCATGCCCTGCAGCCCAATACCATCGCTGCAAGCCATGGTAGGCTCTCACATTAGAGTTGACGCAGATGAGGTCGATATAAATGGCGATACACCCCTACACCACGCATGTCGCAGTACAAATTTGTGGACCGCAGATGAGCTAGAGCCTCTCATCACCCCACATAATGCCAACTTACCAAACAATCACAGCAGAACACCACTCCATTTAGCTTGTAAAGCTGGTAACATTGATACCGCCCTACAATTGCTTAGCTATGAAGGCGAATATTCTGTGCAACCTTCAATCACCATGCAGGACAACAAGGGCAATACCCCGCTGCATTTGTTGTGCAAAAATGACCTTGCTTCTGCCGAATCAGACCATGTCGATGAAATCATGCCGCAATTAACTGTAGAAGGTTTAAAAAACATGCGGAACGGTCAAGGCAAAACCCCTCTACACATCATTTGCAAAAACACAACAGTCGTTGCCGCTGGCGTTATCGAAGCGCTGATAACTCATGAAAACATTAATGCCCCAGACTCTAATGGTGATACTCCGCTACACCACGCATGTCGCAGTAAAAATTTGTGGACCGCAGATGAGCTAGCCCCTCTCATCACCCCACATAATGCCAACTTACCAAACAATCACGGCAGAACGCC
>JBIIJF010000060.1:0-5619 GCA_044234015.1 Candidatus Babeliales bacterium | reverse complement strand
GAAAAACATCACTCAAGGTACGTGGTTTATTTTTTTTCGCAAACCGACCAAAGAAGGCATAAAAAACGGCGTCTGATAAAGAAAAACCTTTGATGCGTTGAGCCGCCCAATCTGCAGAAATAGTATTGCAGGGAATACCCCATACTTTCTCTGTGTATGTTTTAAAAAAAATAGAAAAAAGGTGGCGACCAAATTTATTAGAAACCCAATCCTCAAAAGACTGTACCTCTGTGATTGGAAAAAATCGAATCCAAACATAACTAGCAATACTACGAAAACAGCTCCAGATACTCAGACCACGAATAACGTTGAGAGGATCTAATGGGTAGTTAAAGAAATGTTTATTATAAAAAATACGCGTGTAGCGTTTGTGCTCAAAGAAATCACCTTGAGCTATTTCTGTCCACCACTGCTTAATGGCATCAGATTCGGTAATAAAATGATGTGGACCAATGTCGTAACGACATCCTTTGTACTCCACAGTCTTTGCAAGCCCACCAACCACATTATCTCGCTCGATAAGGGTAACATCCATCGGGCTACGCCGTAACAACTCAAGTGCAGCAGTCAATCCTGCTGGGCCAGCACCAATAATCAGTGCCTTTTTATTCTCCTGAGGAGGCTTCATTACCTATCTCCTTACCACATGTGCACCGGACATAAAACATCACAGCTACCATAATCAATATTGGTTCAATTGGCAATCGTAGTCGGGCAAATCCACAAATGGCTGTTGCAGCTACTATTGTTACGCATAGTGCAAGTAACATCGCCATCAACCAATCTTTCCGCCTGGAAAGAAGCCAAAGCAAGCAGTATCCACAAACACCAAAAAGAATAATGCACTGATACACTATTTCTAGCCAGCAAATATACCAAATGAGTCGATTATGAGCTCGTGGTCGCAAGAACCGTTGTGCACGTTGCCACAGACTGCAACTATCATTGTACGATGGCAAATCACCACCAGAATCTATACACAAAAGCTCTGCACTGTACAAACCTAAAACGGTTTTTAAACAGTTTACAAGGCTTAAAATAATCGTTTGGGGCCAACACATAAGAAGCGTTTTTTTTGCTAGCTGCTCTTCACCACGAGATTTTAGAACAGCATGCTGCTGTTTATCTATTGTAAAAATAGATGGCACCTGCTTATGCAAAATAATCCGTGCCTGTTCACACGGAAGATTGTGCGCCATAGCATAGGCACGCACAGCCCCGTGGTTGAGCAAATGAGGCCCAGACAATGTATGTAAAAAGCACAAACCGGTTATTGCCCAATTTCGTGCGATCCAATAAGCAAGTAAAACAAGCCACCCAATACTATAGTTCCCAACAAGCAGTACACGCTGTTGCCAGCGTCCTTGCATAAAAATGAAACAGAGGACGGCAACCACAATAGGAAAAAATACAAGCGGCCTAGTAAGATTACAAATGCCAAGAGTTAATCCCGCAAACAAGGCTTGATGGCATTTCCGCGTACGCCACATGCTAACCAGCAGTTGTAAAAATACTAGAAAACAAAAAACAAAAAGCGTCTCTGTCATCACTAGACCACTAAATAAAACCAAACCAACATGAAATATACCAATCGCGGCAATCACAAGCGCGCCCCACCATGGCTTAGGCCAGAGCATACGAACGAAAAAGAACATCTGCACCGGAATACATGCACCCAGCAGCTGTTGTACTGCAAGCGCCACGCCAGGTACTACACCAAACAACCAATAGCAGGTAGCCAAAAATACCGGATACCCAGGTAAACGATAGAAATTGTAGAGTCCAGTTACATCACAGAATGCCCCTCGCTCAAGCAGGTTACAGGCCATAGCATGGTAATGACCACTGTCGAAAAAAAGCTGACATGGATTATTGGTTAAAAAAAATACATAGAATAAAATACGAACAGCCAAACTTCCTACCCACAGCAAGAGTGCAACTTGCCACGGCCGCTCAACGCATTTTTGCAACCATCCAATTAAACGCATAAGATGCTCCATACGATGCTAAAATAATCATTATCGGCTCAATCGGTAGCCGTAGCCGTGCACAACCGTAAGCAACCGTTAAGCTCCACAACAAGCCTGCCGCAAGAACACACAGCCCTATAGCTGCGCTTAATTGCCGTTGTAAACACACCATAAAAAGGCCAAACAAGCTGCCTAATAATAAAAATAACGCCATACAAACATCAGCATATATTACATATCGCAACCACCATGTTTTGAGCGGTGGTGCAAGGTTATAGATTATTTTTTCCAGCCATGTCGTACGGGTTGTGTACACAGGCCATGTACCAACATCAGCTAAAATAATTTGTGAAGAGTGCAACGAACACAGCGTCTTAAATAGTTCAGTTGCGCCATGCTTTGCGGCATATATAGGATGGTTTTTTATGTGCTGCAGGGCTATTTTTTCAGCACACAGACAATAACCAAATTCATTGGTTAAACCATGTTTTTGAGCAGTTTCTTCCCATAAGGCAAGCAACTTACTTCTTGCAGGTACATACTCACAATGATCACGCTGCATAACAACAGATGCTGCCGTGTACTGCAAAAAATGTATCCCAGGGAGCGTATGGAAACAAATGCCCCCAACAACAAGCAGATTACGCACAAGCCAGGGTGCAACACATAATCCCCACGTACTTGCAAAGAGCCCGATCTGTCTAACATTAACATGCTGCCACCAGAGCCAAACGAGAGTTAAGATAAGCACATAATGCCCAATCGGACGGACTAATGAAAGAGCTCCTAATGTGCAAGCTGCTAGAAGCAAAAACCGCAACTGCCTTGCTTGCTGAAACCAGCAAAGGCTGAGCAGAAAAACCAAAAATAACAAAACAGCTACTGTCTCTGTCGCCAACATCCCTGCAAAGAGCACCAACCCGGTATGCACAGACGCCAAAAACATCGCCATCAACGCAAGCTTACCGTGCGCTGGAAACAACGCACTAGCGAGCATAAAAATAAGAACCGGAATAAAGGCTGCCAGTACAACCTGCAACCATAATACCACATGCACATTATTATCAGTACAGGCGTACCCCGCTGCCAAAAGCAACGGGTACCCTGGTACGCGATAGGCTTTTTGTGTGCTATCCGGCTCTGTGAGTTGCCCTATTTTTGCTATTGAAAGAGCTCGCTGATGATACTGCTCAGAATCATAGCACAGCCATGCACGCTGATCGTACTGCGTGAAATAATAGAAAAAAAAGCAACGCAGGAGCAAGCCCAGCAAAAAAAGTAGCGTCACTAAACGATACTGAGAATAGACCGCTAATCTACGCTTTTTTTCGTTTTTCACGGACAAATCCTGACAAGCCAAAAATAATAATCAACGGCTCAATAGGCAAACGCATGCGGGCATAACCACCAGCAAGTGAAATCACAATAAATAACGCCATAAAACTCATACCAACAAGCCATATTGTTTTATCTGCTTGACTGTCTGCAGTAAATAAACGATGCAGTCCCAGTGCGAAACCAAACAAAATTAATGCATACAAAAGAATTTCTAGCCACACCAAAGCCTTAACGGGCAGGCTATCTGTTTCTGGAAAAAGATACCGATGAATCATATCGACAATAGTGCGGTCTTTAGCAAAATAATCAATCTCTTGGCGCCCAGATGCCAAATACAAAACCTCTGCACTGTACAAAGAAAATGATGCACGAAACATATCCGTCAGCCACACGCGCATACTAATTAATGGGTGCTTTTTAAAATGATTTACAGCTATGCGCTCCATCACATTACAACGCTCAATTTCAGACAACGCTTTTTTGTTTGTGCGTTGCTGTAGACGAATTGCTCTACTAGCCTCTGCAGCAACTTTTATACGAGCCTGTTGGTAGGTAATATTTTCCGCATACATCACTACTCTTGATGCAGACAAATGTAAAAAATGACCACCAGGAAGCGTATGAAAAAAAATATGCCCAACAAGTAAATAATTACGAGCAAGCCACATTGCAACAGGAATTAACCACCCACAAAAAAGCAATGCCCCATTACGTACGCGCTCCGCGAGCAATCCCTTTTGCAAAAGCAAACAAATAATCGCCAGGACAACAACGTAATGCCCAACCGGCCTGATAAGCGATGCAATACCCAACAAAAATCCAGCAACCGCCAACATTTTTGTATTTTTTGTATAGGAAAATAAGAAGAGTAAAAAGCCAAGAAAAAAGAATAGAAAAAGTGACTCAGTCATCATAAAACCACTATACAGTACAAGCCCTAGGTGCACAGTGCTGTAGCTCCCGGCAAGCATAGCTAAACGTCGCCGCGATGGAAACATCGCAAGCGCAAGCATAAAAATAAGCAGCGGTATAAATGCTGCAAGAAATATTTGCCCCCACAATGGCGCGAGAGGAGAAACCCCAAAAAATTTATAGAACAACCCCAAATACACCGAATAGCCGGGTACCCTATAGAAATGTGGAGTACCATTTGGCAAGGCTATCCCTTTACCATCTGCAAAAGAAGTCCCAACAAGATGGTAGGTTGCTGAATCAATTTGCCAATAATTCGCATCACGTGAGAGATAGCAGTAAAAAACCGCTGCCCGCACTGCTAAACCAGCAACGAATAACATGATTAAAAAACGGCTATATTTCTTGATTACTGCAATCACAATGATCCTTTCTACTGATCAATCTTACAACGCATTTTCTGAGCGCTGCATATGAGAAAAATGTTTTTGTTTGTTTATAGTCTGATAAAAAAACCACGAATCTTGCACAATCCGCTTCAATGAAGAGTATTCAGCCCGCCAAGAAAGTTTCTGCATAGCCAATCCTGGATCTGCAACTAGATACGGCGCGTCCCCTGGTCGACGAGGCCGATGCTCCACGTTAACAACCACCCGACAAGCATTTTCAACTGCAGCCACTACTTCTGCCACAGAAAAACCATGCCCCGTGCCAAGATTAAAAGCAGCTGATAAAGCATCCGGGCAAGCTAAATAATTAAGCGATTTCAGATGAGCTTGGGCTAAATCTCGCACATGAATATAATCACGCACACAAGTTCCATCTGACGTGGGATAATCATTCCCAAAGAGCGTAATAGATACGTTATTTGTTATCGCCCTAAAAATATTGGGGATCAAGTGAGTCTCTGGTTCATGCAGCTCGCCTACCATGGTATCACCATCAATATGTGCACCGGCTGCATTAAAATACCGTAATGCAACATACCGTAGCCCATAAGCTACTGCATAATCTTGCAGTAAGCACTCAACAGCATATTTTGTTTTTCCGTAGGGGCTAAGAGGTAAGATCTGATGATTTTCTGTTAATTTTTCTGCCAGCGCCAATGGTTTATAAATGGCACAACTGGAAGAAAAAATAAGCTGCGCAACGCCTACTGAATGCATTATGTCTAAAAGACGTTTTGTCTTAATGACATTATTTTCATAAAAATCCGCTGGCGCAACAACAGAGCGACCAACTTCTATAAAGCCTGCAAAGTGCATTACCGTAGAAATATCATATGAAGAAAATATTGAGCGTAGTAACGCACTATCACCATAGTCACCACGAATAATTATTGCACCAGGAAGATCAACTACCTGATGATGCAAGAATGCATCAAGCACAACTACCCCAT
>JBIIJF010000059.1:0-5809 GCA_044234015.1 Candidatus Babeliales bacterium | reverse complement strand
CATTATGAAGTTGTGCCAAGACCGTCGTGGCGTGCAGCAAGAGATGACCTTCCTGGATGAAGGGCGTATTGTCTTGCGCTATCGCTTACCACTTAACGAGATCATCACTGATTTCTACGATAAATTAAAATCAATGAGCGCAGGGTATGCAAGTTTTGACTACGAGGAATCTGGCTATGAGCCATCCGCTCTTGTAAAAATGAATATTTTACTTAACGGTAAGCCCGTCGACGCGTTATCTGTGATTGTGCACGAAGAAAAAGCCTTTAGCGTCGGTCGCCAATTGACCGAAAAATTAAAAGACGTTATTCACAAACAAATGTTTGAAGTTGCAATTCAGGCAGCAATCGGTGCAAAGATTATTGCCCGTGAAACCGTATCAGCTATGCGTAAAAACGTTACCGCAAAATGTTACGGTGGGGACATAACCCGTAAACGTAAGTTGCTTGAAAAGCAAAAAGAAGGTAAGAAGAAGATGAAGCAAGTGGGCTCCGTTGAGTTGCCACACGATGCCTTCTTAACAGTCCTCAAGCACGATTAAGAGCAGGGAGTTGCGATGAGAAAAAGGAAGGGTTTTTACTCTATTTCAGTTGTTGCAAAGATGTTTTCTGTGCATCAACAAACGGTTCGCATGTACGAAAAGCAAGGGCTCATTAGCCCTAAGCGTTCGGATGGCAATACTCGCCTTTTCTCAGAGGAAGATGTAGAGCGGCTCGAGGAAGTCATTTATCTAACGCACAAGCTGGGCGTTAATCTTGCCGGCGTTGAGATCATCTTAAAGCTCCAGAAAAAAATGAAGCGCATGCAAGAAGACATGAACAAAATGTTTACGGAAACTGACTCTGAATTTGAAATTGAAAAGAAGCAGATTCAGGGCGACATGAAGCAAAACATCGAGCGCCTAGCGTCTATCAAACAAGAAAATACTGGTGTAATTCCTAAGAAGCAAAAGCTGTTGCCTGTGTCTGATGTTTCAGAAAAGAAAAGTATCCAAACTACGCTCGATCTTGATGATGAAGATGTAGTTATTGATGATTTTAAAATTGAATATGACAAGGATTAGGGACGGGGAAATGCTTATAGCCATTTGGCCAAACATCAAATTGTTGTTGAGCATCCACTAGCAAGAGCGTATTGCTGGGTTGATAGACTAGTCGTTTACATACTGCCCTTATGTGGTTTTTTTTGTTTTCTAAGCTGTGCTTTGAGGGTGCTGATTTCTCCTAGGATTGATTCATAGACGCCATTTGGTAGGCAGACACCAACTGCCTTTCCCTTGGCATCCTTGATATATTTAGGCTTGATTTCTGGATATGTTTTTTTCTTTGCCATCTTTTTAACTCCTGCTAAAACGTTTGTAGATAGATTGCCGTGAGTCTATCGCAACCACTTTTTTCGTTGGGATTATTTCCCCATTATTCTGCAGAGGTGATGGTCAATAACTCTAGCTCAAAATAGTACCGTAAACCCTGCCTCTCAACAATAATAATGTTTTAAAGGCCTCTAGCGTTACAGACTGAAACAACAAGACAAATAGGCCAAATTCTGGTATCATGCCCGTGACAATAGAACTGGCATGCACCTATGAATAAGGAGTAACGCATGGATTTGAACCAAACTATTCTGCCAACCGTGGCGCTTATCGGTGCCGGTATTTCTGCATCGCTTATTGCACATGGAGGGGTCTTTCTTCCCGTTGATGCAATAACACAGGCACTCATGGCTGTTGTTGTGTACTATGGATTGCAGTATTTGTACGCGAGGCAGGGGCTTATGATGCAGCCAGAGCCGTTACTTATCATACTCTGCGTCTGCTACCCAATAGGGGCTGTGTGTACGCGTATTTTGGGACCAGTTATGGGCATGCTGATTGGTATGCCAGCAGGCTATCTAATTGGAAGGTTTATTGTACGTTGGTGGCAACAGGGGGAGTAAAAAGGAGTAGCCCATGGATTTGAATAAAACTGTTCTGCCAACTGTGTCTTTTGTGGCTACTGGTATTTGTGTATCCATTATTTTTAACGGCAGTGTTTTTTTTCCCCGCTAATGCATTCCAAGAATCTTTTCTTGCTGTGATTTTTGGACAACTCGTTGGCCAATTTTGGCAAAAAAATTGCTATCATTAGATATGCACGCGCCATTTTTGGCTGCGTTGTTATGAAAAGTTGATAAGAAGTCTTAACTATTGAGGTGCACAATGATGTATTTTAATCGTCTTAAAACAGCATTACTTCTCAGTGTGATGAGTGGATTGCTTTTTCTATTCGGCTATCTCATTGGTGGGCAGAATGGCGTCCAGGTTGCTCTTGTGATGGCACTTGTATTCAATCTGGTTACGTATTTTTTCTCAGATAAAATTGTGCTAACGATGTATCGCGCGCAACCGCTCAATGAAGAAAAATATTATTGGCTCTATCAGATGGTACGTGAGCTTTGTGGGCAGGCAAACATGCCTATGCCAAAGCTGTGGTTTATTCCAACAAGTATGGCTAACGCCTTTGCAACGGGCAGAAATCCGCAGCATGCTTCTGTGGCGGTAACACAAGGAATTCTTGATATTTTAACCCACGATGAGCTTCGCGGTGTACTGGCGCACGAAATCTCTCACGTCAAAAACCGTGATATTTTAGTCGGCACCATTGCAGCAACGATTGCAGCAGCCGTCGGCTACCTTGGCCATATGATTCAATGGTCATTTATGTTTGGGGGTTCACGCAATCGCGAAGATCGTGGCAGTGGTTTTGGTGCTCTCATTGCGGCCATTTTTATGCCACTAGTTGCCTCGATGCTACAACTTGCCATCTCTCGCTCACGCGAGTATTTAGCAGATGAAACCGGCGCCAAGATGTGCAGTGACCCACTTGCGCTGGCATCTGCGCTCGAGAAGCTCCATAGTGATGCTCATCAGCATCGTTCGGCACCGCAATCAACCGCTGAGGCTGCAACAGCAAGCATGTTTATTGTTAACCCATTTACCATGCGTGGTTTGATGCATTTGTTCTCTACGCACCCCCCAATGGAGGAGAGGGTAAAGCGGTTGAGGGCGATGGCCAATAAAGGTCGTTATTAATTCTGGAGGGGTTTCTCCCCTCCTACCATCATACAAGTATTTTCCATTTAATTTCTTTGCTTCTTCGAACTCTGCTCTTTCTAGAATAATATCATTGGTTGCCGCTACGCGCGGCAGGCGCCAGAGCCTGCTTGGTGGCACGCTCTGGACTCAGCACCCCGGGCTGACTGCCCTGGACCCGTTTTTATGCCCTGGCCGGCGGCAGGCCGCCTATTTCCAGGGCAAATGGGAAGAATTATTGAGTGCGCACGTAATCGCACTCTGGTCAACAGATTGTAAGTGAGAGTTGCTAAAAAGTATGCTCCAACGCCGTGGGCGATTTACGAATGTGGACCACGCGCGATTACGTGCGCGCGAATAGTTTTCAAACGGGAGTACGGAAGGAGGCGCGCAGCGACGAGCCGTACTGGGTTCCAAGGCGCAGCCTGGTGCGCAGGGGTTAGGGGACTGCCGCATTGCCGTCCCCTGAAAACGCATAGAGAACTTTGGTAGATTACGAAAAAATAAAAAAAGAAAAGAACATAGCGCTAGGCAAGTTTTATCGGGGTAAGAGGGGCTGAGCAGCCCCTCAAATAATTATTGATTACTGATGACACCAGAGGTGCCAACAAGTAAAATTTGTCCTGTTGCCGGATTAACAACCGGTGCGCCAACCGTCTCCCAGTTAGCATTCTGCACTGCGTGCTGTGCCAGCCCTGCAATCCCAGCAGGTTTGGTAGGGTTGGTGGAAGAACGAATAACGGTGCCAGTGATACTAGTTGGCTTATTGCCGTGTTTGTTGCGGGTTGTGTACAGCGTCTCACCATCAACGGCAACGTCTTGACGAAACTCATCAAGCGGAAAGCGGTTTACCCCAACAGTTGCCGGTCCAGCCAGCACAACGCGGTCAGTGATTGTCACTTGCACCGTATCCACTGCAAAACGCTCAATCCTGTTATTAGAAACAGAGCTTGAAGTTGGGTCCCCATACAACACAAATAAGTTACCCTTTGAGTTCCATGGCCCTTTTTCCATGCCAATAAACGTCATGTTGGCAACAACGTGCCTGTTTGTGCCAACGAATGATGCGTTCACGGGGGCGATGCCATCATACGCATCGGGTACTTCTACAATAAAGAGCCCTTTGGTCGTGCCAAGCAGCAGGGTATGGTCCACAGGATTATTATTGCCAGTAAATTGCAAGGCCAAGCAGTCAGTGAATGAAACATGCTCGAGGGGAGTACCAGCAAAATTAAGAGCCACTTCAGGTACTGTTGCAGCTCTGTTAGCCGGCGGGGAAAATGCGTAGCCGGTTCCAATACCAGGAAGTGGAATTTGATATACTGCAGTGTCCGTCATGACGTAAACTTTTCTGCCAAGGCAGGCAATTTTATGTGTGTTAGTAAAATCCCCACCGTTCTGTGGCATGATATTAAAAAAAACATAATTTTCTGTGTCGCTACCAGGAAAGCCAATGGTTTTTTTGCTTAGCCCAGCCAGGCCACTTTTATGGTTAACTGTGTTTGTTCGATTACAAAAACCTGTACCACTACCAGCACCATTTCCAGCACCGGCCAGAAGCGCAATCCCACCACTACCACCAGCAAACAGATAGCCCATGTATGTGCTTGCAGCTTCAGTATTTTGCTTGCTCATCTCACAACACGCCAATGGTGCTATGCTTTGCAGAACAGGATCATTTGGAAAATCAAACACATAGTCGTCAAACGTGTCTGTTGGCAGAAATTTATTAGGGGCTGCAGTATCACCAAGCCCCGTGCCAATCAATGCAACATTGTCGCGCCCCATAGCCACCATCATATTAAACCCTGCATTGTCGTAGTTGGTCTGGGCGCTTAAACCTGTTTTTGCACTGTCATCAGTCGCATGGTACGATGCAAACCCCGGCGTTGCCTCATCAAACGCATACATGCGATGGATGCCACCGGTGCTTGCAGGGAATTTTGCAGCAACTATTTTGTTTAAGTTGGCGGCATCGTCTACAATCCATTGGCTTGCACGAATGGTATTTGTCTCTTTTTTTGCGATAGTATTGCTGTGGTAATCATCAATACTTTCTGAGGTGAGTGCGTAGACCGTACCGGTGCTTGCATCGTACCCAGCGCCAGCAACTATGCCAAGGTTGCCACCAACACGCTTGCCGGGAGTCCAGCAAAGAATTGCACCATCTTTATCAAAAAGGGCAGTGCTACGGAAGAGCCCGCGGCGTGTGGAATTATTGTCTGCCCCATCTTGCATGGCGATGTACACGCTGTCGCCTTCAACAAAAATGTCGGCAATCTTATCAACCTTCTCAGTGATGGTTTGGTTACTAAAAATATTGAGTGCAACACATGCTTTTGGTGCATCGGCACGTGCTAGGTGATTAACGTCCTCGGGGCTTTCTTCAAAATTATCATGCTTTGCCAACCGCCCATCATTTTTTTTCAGGGGTAGTGCAAAAACGCCGCTGACGCTGTTGGTTCCATTCTCAACGCTTACGGTGCTGGCAACAATCAAATAATCTTTGCCGGTGCTGGTGTGCATGGTGCGGACGTGGGGAATTGAGACGCTGATGTTATCTGCACTTGCTGCTTTTGCACCAACGATGTACTTGTTTTCACCAATATCAAATGATGTCATAGAAAATTTTTCTAGAATACTTTCAAAAGTTGCCGTTGCAGGCGTTTCTGTTGTGTTCATTTTGACCGTGCCAATACCAAGAACCGAACCAGCTGGAGAGCGGGCATCATCTGCAGC
>JBIIJF010000058.1:0-5827 GCA_044234015.1 Candidatus Babeliales bacterium | reverse complement strand
AACTACCGCAAATAAGGCACTTATTGGTGACTTTAACCGTCGCGTTATTGACAGTGACTCACGCTGCACAATCGAGCCAGGTCAAACACTTTCTAAGGTGTTCTTTATTCCGGTTGATAGCCTTCAAACAGAACTCAGCATTACGTTGCTCAATGAGAAAAATGACAAAGCTGAAACCATCAATGTGGTGCTACAGCGATAAGCGATTCATCTTATTCTTGAAACAAGTCATACTGCGGGTGTTATCTTTTTTGGTAACACCCGTTTTTATTTGCGTACACACATTCAACCGTTAGGCGCTTTATGATTGACCAGCTCCAAGGGACAATTGCTGCTGTAAAAGAAAAATATATCACACTAACCGTCAGTGGCGTTGGTTTTGCACTGCACGTCCCTCAACAAGGAGACTACCAACCTCAGGCAAATGCACACTTTTACACGTACCTGCACTGGCACCCGGACAATGGCCCAAGCCTGTACGGTTTTAAATCAGAGCTGGAACGCCGGGTATTTCTTTTAATCATCGACTGCCCTAAAATCGGCCCTACCATTGGGATGAATATTTTATCACAAATTTCTGCTGGCCAATTTATTGAACTCATTAGCACTGCCAATCAAACAGGCCTTTCTGCGCTCAATGGTATTGGTGAAAAAAAAGCAGAGCAATTAATCGTAGAACTCAAACAAAAAATACACAAATTGCTCAAAGCTGGCGATGTAACCATAGAACAACAAGGCACCTTTGCAGCCTGGCAACAACTCCAAGATGTTCTGACATCTCTCAACTACAGCCGCCAAGAAATTAGCAAAGCAACACAATATATTGCAGAAAAATACACACACCAACAGCCTCTGGATGTTCTCATCCGCGCTGCATTAGCATTTTTATCACAAAAACAGGGCTAAGTATGCCCACGGCAAAGTATGGTTTTATCCTCATTGAGCTCATGGTGGTTGTGGTAATTATTCTAATTCTTGCCAGCATAGGTCTGCCGTTCATCACAAGCAATAAGCAGCAGGCATTGGTAGCAACATTGCATGAGCTTGAGGAGTTATGCCTCTGCGCTCAGTACACGGCCCTTGCGAGCAACAAAGCGCAACGGGTAGCGATTGATGTGACAGAAAAGACCTGCAGATTAACTACCTGCACACCATCTTGGACAGTCACCTTACCTTCTGATTTGAGCTTTGGCTGGCTCACTGAGGCAAAAGGACCACCAGGTAATCCTCGTGATAAAATTACACAGCCTGTAACGTTTCCATTTGAAAATAGTCAATATAGCATCTTATTTCAGCAAAATGGGGTTATTTCCCCTGGTACCATCTATTTGTGTGACAAGGATAAAACCTTGATGGGCGCTTTAACCTGCGGGATTTCTCAGGTATCCTATGTAAGGAAGTATATATACCGTAAAAATCAGTGGTTATTAATGACCCCGTAACAGCAAAGGTGTGGTTAAATGCTACGATTAATAATTCGTATCATCACCGCTTTTGCCGCTAGCCTTATTCTTTCGTTGTGGGTTATTCAAAACAGCGCAAAGTTGCAGGATTCTATCGGCACCACCATTGTCCAGTTCATCGAAAAAGATTGGTCTGCGCGCATCACCATGCAAAAGCCACGCATCAATTTTTTTACTTTTTCGATATACCTGGCAGAAGGAACCGTTACGCCTACAGATAGCAAAAAATATAGCTGGCACTTTGAAGAATGCCGCATCTACGTCTCCCCACTTGCCTTACTGATGAAAAAGCGAGCCGAGCTACATCTCACGCTCAATAAAGTAACCGCTTCAACAGATGCGCACGACACGACGATTGATATTGTTGAGCACATCAAGCAGATGCTTGCTCCGTCAACCCTAGAAATTCCTATCACGCTAGAGAGTTTATGCATCAATAACCTTGACGCCACCCTGCGGCACAGTGGTCAAACCTTTACTGCCAAAACGCCGGGAACCCTTGCCATCCAACACGACAATGATTTAATGCGCTTCAAAGAACAAACTTGGCATGGTAGTTTTGCTGCTGAAAAAGCCCTACTCTGCGTTAACAATGTGCCCTATGCGCAGGAATTTTCCGGTGTAACAACATTTCACTTGGATGAAAAGCAAAATGGTTGGCAGTTCTCATCTAACATGGCTGGCAAGCTACCGATTATTGATCACCGACAAGAATATGCTTTGGACGGTACCTGGAACCAAGATGGCGGAGAAATAATGCTCACCAGTGGGGGCAACCAAACGCGTCTGGCAATAACCTTTTCTTACCCACTTACCATTGGACTCAAAGGCGTTTTTCCCGCAAACCATGTCAACCAAGCGGTGCATGTTGCCAGTAATAATTTGACAGACTTTCAAGCGATTGGTGGCACCTGCGCGGTTGATACCGTACTCACAACGCACAATAATACTTTTGTCAGTAGCGGCACCGTTTCTGTTGATCGCTTAAAAATTGGTTCACTCGAGCTTGCCCATGCCGGGATGACGCTTATCCCCAGTGATGCGCACAAGACAGTAGATTCTGCCATCGTTCTTGATCAATCGCCTGGCTATGGCATGGTTGGCAGCCTTGATTGGAACACAGAAAGTCGCACCGGTTGCCTCACTCTCACCAACACACAAAAAATAGTTTTCATGAGTACTGCTGGCAATAATTCTGGCTATGAAATCAAACCAAAAGCATGCTCATTAAAATTAAGCTACGACTCTCAAGGATCTTGCAGGGGCTCGTATGCCTTTGACCTCAATAATCCTGCCTACAAAAAAATAATCAAGCACCGCGGCATTATTGCATATAAAAAAAACAAAATTGGCATCAAGGGTAAAGATGCGCACGGCAGCTATGAGCTTAAAGCTTGCCTCTTGCCACACCCCCACCTCATGAGTATTGAGTATACAAAAGATGATAAAAAACTGCTCTGTTGCAGCACAAACAGCCAGCACCCACTGTGTCTGGAGGGCAGCGTATCGTGGCTGTTTTTAAAACGCTTTCTTGATCAACAGTACCGCCGCATGATTTTTAGTAATGATGGCTCGCTCTTTTTGAGTATTGATCAGCACAATACTAATGCGATTACGGCTGAGATTTCTCTTGACCAGGGCTCTTTTTACATGCCAGAGTACCACAACATTCTTAAAGCTTTTTCTACGTCTCTTACTGTGCAACCACATGCTCGCCGCCTAGAACTGAACAATATGCACATCACCATGAGCAAGGGGGAGATCACCTGCCCTCATGCAATTGCACAGCTTGATGAGCAGTATAATTTGAGCTTTTTAATGGCGCCATGGAAGCTGGACAATGTATTTGTAAATTGGAAAAAAGATTTTTATGGCTTTTTGTACGGCACGCTGACGCTCAGCAAGCAAGAAACAGAGGCGGCCATGCTCAAGGGTTCATTGATTCTGAAAAAATCTATTCTAAAAGACTCTTTCTTGCAAGAACAGGCAGCAAGCGCTTCTTACAACAGCATGCCTCTGCAGCTTTCATTCCCCATTGGCTTTGATCTAAAATTAATTACCGAAAAGCCCATCAAGGCAAAGATTGGTAATTTTAATACCGCTGCACGTGTTGATTTATCTGTTGTTAGCGCACCACAAAAAGACTTTTTTGGCGCACCAATTGTTACCGGAAGCATCGAGCTAGACAAAGGCTCTTTGCGTATTCTGAACAAAAGTTTAGACATTCAGTACGGCAAGCTCCAGTTCTTGCACAACAACCTACAAGACCCCCTCATCGACCTGATGGCCCGCAGCCGGATTGGCAAATATCTTGTTTCACTCCAGGCAACAGGGTCGTTACAAAAGCCAAATATTCTCTTGGAATCAACGCCAGCACTTAGCGAAGAACAAATTATCGGCTTGCTCCTCACGGGCTCTGAGCTCTCATCACTACAGGCAGATTTACCCGCCATGCTGCTGCAAAATCTTGACGCACTTATCTTCACCACAAAAAGAAGCGGCAAAGAGCAATCTGTATTGGACACGATCACCAAGACATTTAAATATGTGCAAATAACGCCAAATCTCAACACTGTGCCCGGTGAGCGGGGGATGCTCAGAGGTTCGTTCACCGTTAACCTTACCGATCAGCTACGGGCAAAAATAGATAAAGATTTAGATCTGCAGAAAAATTTTTCTGCACAAATTGAGTACCTGCTCTCAGACAATATCAATCTAAAGCTGGTGCAAGAACAGCGCGGCGAGCGCGGACTGGAAGTTGAATTTCGCATTAAACCGTAAAGATTTTTACGACTGCTGTTGTTGTTTTTGCTCAGCTGGCAATGCTGGGGCCTGCCCTTGAGCTAAAGATATTTTTGACAGAAGCTGATCACGCTCTGCCTGCAAGGCTTGCAACCGAGCGCTCTGCTCTTCAAATTTTTTTGCGAGCTCAGTCTTGGTTGTTTCTACCATTTTTTTAGCAGCATCCATTTGATCTTGGGTCTCTTGCTGGCGCTCTTGAAGCTTTTTTTTCAAATCTTCAGACTCAATTTTTTTCTGGCTTGCTACTTTGTAGAGCGTATTCACTTGGTCCAAAAGAGCATAGACACGCGGCTGCACAACCGGAAACTGCTTGCGAATAGTAATGAGCCCATCAGTAATTTTATTATACGCATCAGCAAGCTGATCTTGAGCACACACATTGGTACACGTTGCAACAAAAAAACATAACGCAACAGCAAAAAGCATCTCTCGTTCCTCTCCACGGTTCATATCCTAACTGTGTATTACCTTAAAAGAGAGTGAAACGTTTTTTCAATACAATCACTTTTTTTGCTGAATTTTGCATAGAAAACGGCCGCCTTTATTGACAAACTGAAACTAGTAAATCTACCATAAAACTGTGCTGAAAATATCATGGACTCGTCAGCGCACCAAGAGGCTGCACTGTGCGGCCTCTTTTTTTATGCCTATTTCCAATAAAAAAAGGGGCCGGATTTCTCCAGCCCCTGTGACTTGTAGTATGCTCTGTTGCTCGAGGTTTTTAGGCCCCACCGGCAACGGTTGAGCAGTTAAAAGCGGATGTTAAATCCACCATGGGTATCGCGGTCGCGAGCAACGTTCTGACCAGCGAAGGTAAAGCTGCCACCAGCAAAGAATTCAAAGTACTTGCTCACTTGGTACGATGTTTCAAAGCGTACTTTGTGTCCAATAGACTCTGTATTTTTTACTGCTAGCTTTGATGACAACGCTTTTGCTCCACCATCAAATGCAACAGCTGTTGCATTCTTGTACGTCAAGCGATCTTCCAGCTTGTAGTACAATTCGTACCCAAGAACCGAACGGATGTCGCGGTTTTTAGGGTGGAAGAAGGTTGCATCAACGTGGCCAACAAAATAGCCCCAATCAACATCTGCAGCAGCCTTTGGACCAAGGTTTTTAACCGTTGAACCAGCAAATACTGCCATGCGATTTTCAGTACTTTCTAGCACAAAGTGGTACGATGCATCTGCTTTCAGATTCATCCAGCTCATTGCTTCCCATGCCAACAAGCCTCCGATCTTGATTTCCCAGTGCTCGCCGTTACCAAGCATAGATTTGTATGGGCTGCCATACTTGTCTTTGTCGCCACCGGTTGGCAAACGAACGCCAAGTTGCAACTCTGCATCCCAATTTTCGTTCAGGGTATGGCGGTAGAATGTTTCAACATCAATATCGCCAAGACCAGTGCGCACTTGACCGTCAAGTGAGATACCTTGTTTGGCAAGGTACACAAAAGCATTTTCGTTGAACTGGGCAATATAGTTATCAAGATTGTCTGTAATGCCACGGCCACCACCAACATTATTACCATCACCATTACCAAATTTTGAAGCATCTACTGA
>JBIIJF010000057.1:0-5899 GCA_044234015.1 Candidatus Babeliales bacterium | reverse complement strand
CCGTACTAAAATCATCTTTTTTGCAAACGCTTCAAATAGGTTTGTTGATTGCCATAGCATGGCTGTGAAATTTTCATCACACCAACAAAGGAATCTTGAGGGATTTGCCTATGGATATGGGTAAAAACCTACTGCTTCTATTAATCCCTTTGCTTAGCGCAACAGGAGTGGATGGCTGGACCGATTACCCGCACATCACTCTTCATTATTGGAATTCATCGCCACCATCGATGTGATGGCGGAGACGGGAGCAACACCTGAGCAAATTGCTGAGGCGCTTGTACCTGAAAATCCCGCTGGGAAAGAGCCCGAACAACAAATTGAAGCCCCCGTTCGTCGTGCAATTACGATCACTCGTTTTGTCAGTGAAGATAGATTCAATGAAATTCAAGAAGCCTATCAGGCCAGTGCGCGGCAATTTGAAGAGATGCGCACAACCGCGTTTGAGATGAGCGTTGACCCCTCTGCGGGGCTCTACAACTTGGCTTTACGCCTTGTTGGTGGTGCATAAAAACTTGCCTGTGGTCTGTGGGACTGTTTAAACCTGATTCCTAATCCATTGCTACCCAAAGATCCGTTTGAAGCCGAGCTGGCTCTTGCCACGGATTGGCCTGGCCTATTATTTTTTAGATGAAAAACGCGTTGACGAGGCCGAGAAGATTGCACTGGAAGCCAGGGCTATTCTGGAAAAAGAGAACTTTCCCAACCCCAAAACCCCAATAAAAAAATATTATGCGTTATGCATCACTGGTCTTGGGCATACTGCCGAGGACGACGTCAAAGAGCTTTTTGATGATATTGCGAACTGGTGCGTCGTAGCAAGCCGCGAAATCATGAATTCAGGTCTAGAACAGTGAAGTAATAGTTTTACATGAAAAGAGCTATGGGCGTTACTCCATAGCTCTTTTGATTTGCT
Organism: Candidatus Babeliales bacterium; assembly: GCA_044234015.1. Taxonomy (GTDB): domain Bacteria; phylum Babelota; class Babeliae; order Babelales; family RVW-14; genus CAIKAH01. The sequence goes on along the minus strand of JBIIJF010000057.1, from coordinate 4,983 downwards.
ACTTATCAAACTTTATTTCAATAGGTTTTGCCACAGTAGAATCTTGATCATTGTGTAGAGTAATAACACGTTCTGCACGAGCAAACAGTATTCCCTGTTCCTTGAGTGCTCGCACAATTTCCATGCGGATGGCTGCCGCAATTTCCCACTGCTCTTTGACTCGGCGAGCGCTAACAAATGCCCGCATCAGAAAAACAAATGCATTTTCTTCAACATCTTCAAGCCGTGTAACAGCGCTGGGTACTTTTAAAATAAGTGGATTTGCTTGCACTGCTGCGAGCAAAACGCGACGAACTTTGTCTGGATCGGTTGTTGGATCGATACGGACGGTTATTTCAAAACCAATCGCGTAGCGCCCATGTCCCCAGTTAGCAATCCATTTAGAAACGAGATCTCTGTTTGGGATAATGATTGAGTGATTTTTTGAGTTGATAATAGTTGTTGAGCGGGTGTTGATTTTATGTACAGTGCCTTGAACGTTATCAATTTGTACAAAGTTACCAATTTCGATTGGTCGCTCAATCAGGATAAAGATACCAGACAACCAGTCCGCGGCTATGTCCTTGAGGGTAAAACCAAGTGCGATACTGAACGATGCTCCTGCATACAGCATAAATTGTTGTAGTCCAATCGCACTTAGGCCAAGGATAGATGCAATCAAGATACAGGTGTAATGGAATATGCGTGACACCGTGTTTTGAATACCCGGCTCAAAACGCAAAATATCAAATAGTCGCGTCAGGATGAAGCGATAGGCGATAGACGAAACAAAAAAGCCACCAATAATAAAAGAGACCATGGTGACGAACTGTACAAACCCAATTTTATGGTCAACGCCAACGGGCACTACCCAATCTTCAGAGAGTGATTTCCATACGTCTGCTGGGCTGTATGCAAACCCCCAGATGCGCGAAACAAGAATAAAAATTAAGAACAACAGCGTGATAAATGAGCAAATAACGAAGAAAATATAATATGTTTTTGCGTGCTCAAATTTAGCAACAAGCTCATCCTCATCTTCTTTCATGAATAAAAAGATGACGTATTGGCGAATGATGTGGTGAATGTTGAACAAGCAGTAGATGAGCATCAAAGAGCCTGGGATAGCAAATGCCAAATACCAAGCCATGTTTGAGTAGCCGATGTATGGGTTTGATAGGATGAATAGACCAATTACAAAACTAAAAACAGGGTAGTAATGTTTGTCTATGTTTCTTTTAAGGATCGCAAGGAAGTTTGATGACGGTGTTATGTGCCGTAAAATATCATCTTTGCTAAAAATAAAAGCCACAATCAGGGCAGCAATGAGCGAGTAGGCTGCTAAAATAAGCGTAGAAAATTCCGACTGCAGTGTGTCTGTATAAGAGACTAGTGCAAGGCGTAGTGGGATCACTGTTGCAGTTGCGTAGCAAAAGATACTTACCAAGAAAACAAAGCGCTGCTGAAATTTTTCAGTAAAAAATAGATGGCTCAGCTCTTCGTTTACCCCGCGTAGTGTTTTAATAAACTGCCGCGTAAGGAAGATAAAAAGAGGGATGGACGCCAGAAAGAACAGGGCAATCGCATAGTCGCTGGTTAAGATCCTAATTGTTCTGAACAGGTATGCAAAATCACCATGTATGTGTGTGAAAATAAACAGCCAGGTGAAGATCCATGTAAAGTATCTTAAAACAAAGGTGAGGAATGTTCTTAGGATGTGAAGGTACAGGTAGCGAGCATGTCCTTTAAACCGGTCAGTTACCATATTCAGCCAATTGGTGAAGGCCTGCAGCATAAATTTACCGATGATGAAAAACATGAAAAACAAGCCAAAGAAGCAAAATATCATGGCGTAATCATAAAGGTCCCATGAGCGAATAAGCTTTGCAAGCGCGGATGGTTTTAGGTGGGCAGGCGTTTCCCAATACAGTTTTTTAAAGAAGGCTTCTCCTTCAACCATCGCTGCTACAAAGGCCTCATAAGAAATTGCTCGAGGAGACCTTTTCCAGATACTGTGCGTGCGCAACCTATAGTCTATTTCATGCAAAATCATGCTGTACTGGTGCAGAATTTTTTCTTGCAACCCAAGTAAGTCTGCATTAACTGCCAAATATGATTGGGTTGCATTCAGTTGCCAGTCAAGGTACTGCATGGTTTCTTCCATGATATCAATGAGCTGAGTGAGGTGCACGTCTCGTATTTTCAGGCTATGAACATGGCGACGTGCCTGGAGGCTTTTAATATGGTTTTTGATTCGGTCAATCGCATGGTTGGCATCAATCAGTGAAGTAATAGCTTGTGTCCGTTTTTCTTTCAGGTCTCGTAGCTTATTTGCGGCAAGGTCTTTTTTATTCGAAGAAGCCGTGTAAAATTCGTCTAATTTGTCGGTTTCTAATTTGAGTTTGTATCGCATTTCAACCATGTTGAATTGCAGTTCTCGCTCTGTGGCAATCATCTCAGCGGCATTCTTTTTGGCATCAAGCAGTGCTAGCTCTTTTTCAATAGCGTGCAATTTTGCTTCCTGTTGCTGGATTTGTGCCTTGAGGAGTATTATCTCTGCAGATTCTTTCCCACTAGATTGTTTAATGCCTGCAAGGCGCTGTTTTAGAAGCTCTAAGTTGGTGCTTGCCGTCTCTTTTGACTCTTTTTTGGGCTCACGAATGGCGTTTAATTTTTCTTTAATAATGAGCGCATTCTGTACCTCGTTCTTCCATTCATTGTGGGCAATTTCAACATCGCTGTAATCAAGTACCAGGCGCTCTTCGATTTGTGCTAAAAGCTGTTTTTGGTCATGATGCCGTTGCTTTTCAAGATCGATAAAATTTTCAACCAGCTTCATCTCGGTGTCTATTTTATCAATATTAAGCCGAGCAAATGCAATTGATTCGTCTATGAATAAAAGCTCTTGGGCAAGCGCGTCTCCTTCATATTTCAACACAACAGGGTCAGTGGCGAGCTCTTTTATTTTTTGCTTTTTTTCTAGGGCAAGCACGATACGCTCTCGCTCTTTGGCCTTAACAATACGTTGTTGTTCAAGTGAAATAAGTCTTTCATTAAAAGCAAAGCGCTGTTTTTTTAAATTTTCTTTTCTTACCTGTAATTGCTCAACTTTGTTATGTTGCTCGGTGGATTGTATTTGTGCACTGCGGAACTCTTTCCAGGAATATACCGGCTTTAAATCAGTTTTTTTTATCTTTAAAAAATCAATAAGTTCGGCAAGGACTTTAATTCTTTGCTCGTGAACTTCAAGTACATCACGCCAAAATTCCAGATGATCAATTAAATTTTGTTTGCGGTCATTCAGGACGGCCGTTTTTTTATTAAGAGCATCTATTTCTTGTTCGCGGGCATTTTCAAGTTGTTCGTGGGCGGTGGCAAGCTCTGCAGAAACACTGATCATTTGGTTATTGGCGGCTTTTGTTGCTTCTTCTGCCTGCTTTTTTGTTTGGGCATATATTTTTTCTAGCTCAGCTTTTTCTGTTTTCCGCAATTCAATAGCGCTGACCAGCGCCAGGCTAACGGGTAGTGGCGTTTTTAAACCAGGCTCTGCTGCATTGACAGATCGTAATGATGTGCTGCTTGCGCAAATCGCAAGGAGCGCTATTTTAGATATCTTTTTCACGGGCATCCCCTTTGGTCTTGTAGACAAACGGCAGTGTTTTAAAACCACTAATCCGTGGGTGTACTTTAATTGATGTAAGCAGCCAGTGCTTGTAATCAGATATGTTTGGTTGCATAAATTGAGCTGCTAGGCATTTCAGTAATTCTAGGTTGTGTTGCTCTGTAAAGTCAACAGTAGCGGTAAGCATTTTTTGTATTCCCCCGAGGGTGTTTTGGTAGGGGATAGGAGGATAAAAGCCAAATTGCATAAGAAGACTGCCAATAAGGCTCTTTTTAATGGCTCTCCAAGTCGCCATATCCTCTTTTTGTATTTCAAATAAACGCAGACAGTTTGCCAGCAAGGTATGCAGCGCTTCTGCCGGCTCACGTGAAGGAGAAAAAAAGTAACAAACCTCAAGGAGGTGGTGTAACCAGATTAGATCATGCAATAAAACCTGTGGCTGGGAAATCAAGGCAATGCTGCGAGCAAAATAACTATCATGACCATCTTCTGTTGCGTCACAAGCAATCACGCTGCCAATGTGCACCCGAATAAGCATCGCATCTTTAGGCACAAAGACCACAATTTTACCCAGCTCCTTTGTTAGGATGCAGACTTTATTGGAACCTGCTGCAAAGGTTTTTACCACTATCCCAGTAACATTTTCTTGCATTTCTCGCTTTCTCCAGATCATCTCAGTGTACACTACTATCTCTGTCTAAGCACGAAACAATGTATAGTTTTTTGAGGTGTCTGATGATCTATTGTGCTCGACTATTTGCGGCTTGTCTTCTCTTTGGCACTCCATTGGCAAATGCCTTCCAGCTTGATAGCGATGGAGGTCTGTTTGGGCAAGCGCATCAAGGCACGCTTGATGTTGCAGCACATTTTGTGCCACGAAGGTTTCATGTGGGCAAAGAAAAAATAGTAACAGACCCTTTAGCTCTGCAAGAGGTTGCAAAAGATGCCTTAAATTACATTAATAATCACAACGAGGTGCACTCGCACGTTATTAACCCCAAAAATTTTTCTTCATTATTATCGCTGCACGCTGTGCGGCAGACACTTAGGTTTGTCATCAATACTATTGACCAAGATCCAGCATTGATTACCAATCCGGCTTTTTTAAATAAACATTTTAGCAGTATTGGATGGATTGCTGACGTCAAAGCTGCTGCTGCTCATAACGTTGTTTTGCCAAGCGATGGACGCATTCGCCTCACGACTTATTCGGTATTTAGCGTCAAAGGGAGCCCTCAAAAAACGCCGACACATCCGTGCGGATTGTATCACGTGAGCAACGATGAACTTGCTCGTCGCTACACCAAACAACAAATTTTACTTGGGGCCTTGGATACTGCAAAAATGAAAAAGCATAGAGAAGTGTTTGCCTGGGTGAGTCG
>JBIIJF010000095.1:0-3941 GCA_044234015.1 Candidatus Babeliales bacterium | reverse complement strand
CGCTCACTCTTTTGTTCTGGTGATGATGAAATTTCATTGAATGGAATTTCACTGGCGGTCAAGAAATGCTCTAATTGCGTACGCAACACAGATGTCCCATAATGCACAAGATCTTGTGGCGTAGTAGCACCATTGGTAACCATGGTCATAATAAGCTTGTCGCAATCAAAACGATCACCAACACGTGCCTGCTCAATGCGATATTCAACACGTTTAACAGGAGAGAACATTGCATCCAAGTAGATGCGACCATCAGCCTGCAGGGAAGCGCCTTGTGGCCACTGTGCTTGTTGATAGCCTCTGCCAGGTTCTACAAAAAACTCAATGTCTAGATCGCCATCGGCAGCAAGATTAGCAATCACATAGTCTGTATTGATCACAGCCAAATGTGCATCACAGGTAATATCTGCTACACGAACTGGACCTTCGCCACGCTTCTGTAGACGCATCTTTCCAGCTTCACCCGTGCTGTTTTTAACGACAATTTCTTTGAGGTTCAAGAGTACATGCAAAGTATCTTCAACAACACCTTTGATCGTTGAAAATTCATTATTCACGCCTTTAATGATCACTGAGGTTACAGCTGAGCCCTCAACTGCCGACAACATAACGCGTCGTAGTGCATTCCCCAAAGTAATACCAAAACCAGGTTCCAGCGGCTGAACGACCAATTCTCCGAATGTATCTGTACTTACTTTTGTTTCCCAATTTACTTTGGGAAGAATTAAGGGCCTATAATTCATATTCTGTATCCATCCTTAAAATGATCACTATTACTTGGAGTACAACTCAACGATCAGATGCTCTGCAATATCAACGGTAATGTCTGAACGCACAGGAAGGCGAAGTACAACTCCACGGCGATCTTTCTTTTGAAGATCGAGCCATTCTGGCACCTTGATACTGGTATTCAAACGTTTATCAACAACGCTTTCGATAAACACTGAATTAGTCATGGTTGTGTTGGCAAGAGCAACGATATCACCTTGTTTTACCAAGAATACCGGTTTGTCTACTTTACCACCATTAACGGTCACGTGACCATGAACAATCATTTGACGAGCTTGCACGCGAGATACGGCAAGTTTCAAACGAAATACTACGTTATCTAGACGACGCTCTAGGATACTGAGCAAGTTCTCGCCGGTGATACCATGTTGCTTTGATGCAAGGGTAAACAAACGACGAAATTGACGCTCAAGCACGCCATACATTAATTTAACTTTTTGCTTTTCTGACAATTGCTTGCCGTACTCAGATAATTTTTTTGTACCAACACGTTTACCATGTTGACCAGGTCCAGTTGGACGTTTTTCAAGCGTACATTTTGGGGAGCGACATTTAGCGCCCTTAAGATATAGCTTTTCACCAGCTTGTCGGCATTTAGCACAATTTGACATAAAATCCTTTAACCACGAAGAGAATCAGAAACTATACACGACGCTTTTTAGGAGCGCGACAACCATTGTGAGGAATGGGGGTAACATCACGAAGAACGCTGACACCAATACCTGATGATTGGAATGCACGCACAACTGAGTCTCTACCTGATCCAGGACCTTGCATATTCACTTCAATCACACGCACACCAAGTCCAAGCAGCTCTTTTGCTAGCTTGTTTGCAATTTGTGTTGCTGCATATGGCGTCCCCTTACGAGTACCTTTATAACCAAGTGCACCAGCACTACCACGAACTACAACATCGCCATCGGTTGTGGTAACAGTAACCAATGTGTTATTAAATGACGATTTAACGTGAGCAACAACAGTCTCAACGTTTTTCTGAACTCTTTTTTTACTTTTTTTATAGGCCATTGCAACCTTCGTATATTACTGCTTATTTCTTGGAAACGATCTTTTTATTAGCAACAACGTTTGAAGACTTACGAGGTCCCTTACGTGTACGTGCATTTGTTTTGGTACGCTGACCACGTGTTGGCAACGATTTTTTATGTCGCAAACCACGGTAGCAACCAATTTCTTGCAAACGCTTAATGTTCAGCGTAACTTCTTTACGAAGCTCCCCTTCTACCTTAAACGTGGTGCTAATATACTTTTGTATTAAAGCAACCTGATCACTTGTCAAATCTTTGACGCGTGTATCTGGGTTAACGTTCGTTTTTGCTAAAATATCGCGAGCAAGCGTAAGCCCCACCCCGAAAAGATATGTCAATCCGTATTCTACCCGTTTTTCGTTAGGTAGCATTACGCCTTCTATACGTGCCATTAATGACCTCTCTGAATATATATTGCTCTATGGCGTCTTTAAAAATTTATTTACGCGGCTTAACCTTGACGTTGCTTGTGTTTTGGGCTTTTAGCACAAATAACGCGAACAACACCTTCGCGACGGATAACTTTGCACCCATCACAAATTGGCTTGACTGATGTTTTAACTTTCATAATCGCTCTCTAAAAAACCGTATTTAAATATTAATTCTTATACCGTGATGTAATTCTGCCCTTGGTCAAATCATATGGCGACAACTCAACGGCAACCTTATCTCCCGGTAGCAACTTAATATAATGCATACGCATTTTACCGGAAACGTGAGCCAGAATCATATGATTACTGTCAAGCAACTTAACCTGAAACATTGCATTTGGCAGTGCTTTTTCAACAATGCCATCTGCGGATATTACATCTTCTTTTTTTTTCATATCAACTTTCACTATGCAAACTTCATACCACCCGGGTTAAAATCGCTGCACCATCTTTTGTAACAGCCACAGTATCTTCAACATGAGCAGAAAGGCCGCCATCAACTGTTTTTGCTGTCCAACCATCTGGCATTACGCGAACCTTAAAACTCTTTTCCGTAATCATAGGCTCAATTGCCAAGGTCATACCTTCTAACAAAAGAGGGCCTCTGCCTGCAGGCCCATAATTTTCAATGGTTGGTGCCTCATGAATATGCTGACCAATACCGTGTCCAGCAAATTCGCGAACCACACCAAATCCTTCTTTTTCAACAATCTGCTGAATCAATGAAGAAACATCAGAGAGCCGAATACCTGGTCTTATTATTGCGATGGCGCTATCAAGTGCTTGTTGAGCCACAGCGGCTATACGTTGCACTGAAGCTGAGACCTCCCCCACAAAATAATATCGTGTTAAATCTGCGCAGTAGCCTTTATAAGCCCCAACGACATCTATTTTAACAAAATCCCCAGATTTTAAAATAATTTCTTTTGAGGGAATTCCATGAACAATCGTGTCATTCAAAGAAATACAGGTTGCAAACTTATATGTACCATAGCCCTTACACACAGCTTTCAAATCATTCGCCACCATCTGAGCTTCTACCAATGCATCCAACTCAAAAGTGCTTACCCCCGGAACAACTGATGGCCTGATATCTTCCAAGATAGTTGCCAAAATGTTCCCAGCATGACGCATAAGATCAATAGTCGCCTGATTTTTGATACTAATTTTTTCCATTATTCTCAAATTTCGCAACCATTAAAAATTGTTGATATACCGCCTCTGGAGCTAACCCAGCAATTTCTAAAACCAATAATGGTGAGCCAACGCCACGATAATGTTCAAGCAAAGCCTCTGCGTACAAGGGATACTGTCGCAAACGCTCACGAATAACATCCTCTTTATCATCTTCACGGATAGTCAAAACACTATTGCAAAATTTACAAACAGTAATATTGTTGCTCAGGGTGAAGGATGCTTGGCATGACTTATTTGAACAGACAATACGCTGCGAAAGACGACGAACAATTTCATCATCAGAAACGTCAAAAGTTACCACTTTGAACTGCACACCAGGTGTTTGCTCAATAAATGCCAAAAATAACTCTGCTTGCCCTTTAGTACGTGGAAAACCATCCAAAATAATAGGCGTTTCGCCATTTGCTTGGTAGGATATCCAATCAATGACCATGTCGGTAACAAGGGCATCTGGAATAAGATGCCCTTGTTGAATATA
>JBIIJF010000056.1:0-6020 GCA_044234015.1 Candidatus Babeliales bacterium | reverse complement strand
CTGCCGGCAAAATAACAGTTTTTGATCTTTGGGCTTGCCTACTGCTTGTCATTGACAAAATAGGTAGGCGACGTAATCTCAGTGCTACTATTTTGTGGCGCGGATGTTTTGATGGCATCACCGCCTAAATCCAAATTTTTTATCCATGAGGAACATCATGAGTACTCCCTCCAAGCAGCTTAACAGAATACTGCTTCTTGCATGTAGCTTGTTGGCTGTTTCTGCTACGGCGTTTGCGTCTATTCAGCAATCAAAAACTGCTGGAACCAAGGGGCCTTTCGTTATTCAAAATGGCGATGCTTCGCTGACTATTGGTGGTAAGGCAAAAGTTGAGCACTACTTTCAGCCAAACATGACTATGCTGAATAACCTAGTGCCAGATCAAAATGAATTCTTTAAAGAGACCGTTGACGTTAATTTTGATATTGCCTACGGTAAGCAAAAATATGGCCATAACGCTACTGAATTATACTTAAATTTTCGTCATAAGGGAGTTTTTGGTAAGGCAGTGAGTTACGCGAACAAGGACGCTGGCCCTGTTGGTCCAAACAGCATTCGCTTGAGTGAGTCTATCTTTGGTAAACACAGTCACGTTTCTGGAAAGCCATTGATTTGGTACACCGATGCATGGTTGTCTTTGTCATTGAACGCTGCATTCGGGATTGAAAGTGAAAATGTTCATACCATTAAAGCTGGTTGGTTTCCATTCGACATGGGCAGAGGGATTGCTTTAGGCTCCGTTTATGGGGTTAACAAAGAAGGCCTTGGGCTTTACAGCTACTCTGAAGACAAAGGTGCTCCTGGCATTTTGTTACATGGTGATATTGTAAAAGATAAATTAGCATATGACCTTTACATGGCTCGTTTTGAAGAGCGAAGCAATAACTTTGGTGATAGTTTTGCGATGGTTAAGCGTCATTGGGTTGATAAAGTAAAATCTGGTCAGATTTGGCGCGGTACCAACAAAGATGATAGTTTGTATGCCGGTCGCCTCAAATGGCAGGCACTTAAAGATCACAGAACTTTTGGTAGTCTTCAGCTTGAGCCATACGCATTTTATAACGCTGCTTTTGACCAAGTAGTTGATATTGCTCCTGATGCTGATACCAAGTGGGGTTCATACGGCTTGGCTGTTGAGCACAGCTGGAAAAACCTTGAAATTGGTGGTGAAGTAGCATTCAACTACGGTGAACAAAATGTTTTCAACATTGATAAAAATGGTCCAGAAATCAAGCGTAATGCAGATGGGTTTTTGGTTGAGCAATATACACATGTTCTTGGAGCCCCAGGAAAGCCCTTTAATGGGGTGAATGTTCCGGTAACAACGGCATCAACAGCTGCTGTAAAAACGCTCGTTCTTGATCAAACCAATGCACCGATTCCAGGAGTTACAAATTATCAGAGCAAAGTTGGCCGTTTCCGTCCTGCGTATAAAAATACTTTCCATGGTTGGATGGGTATTGTTGATATGGCTTACACCATCAAAGCTGCAAATCTTAAATTAGCAGCGGCATATAGTTTTGCCTCTGGTGATGTGAATCCAAATCAGAAATATGAGAACAAAAAATACAATGGGTTTATTGGATTGCATGAATGGTTTGAAGGATCTCGTGTTAAAAGTGTCTTGGTTCTTGGTGAGCGTAACACCACCCGCCCATCAAGCTTGGCAGCAGGTACTGTAAATCCAAGGGCTTCGCAGGACCTTGCGTTTTCTGATCTGCAAACTTTTGGTGTGAGTGCGACTTGGACGCCAAAGTGCTTTATCAAAGATTTAAGCATTAATCCCAATATGATTGGCTTCTGGAAGTCTCATCAAAGCTATAAATTCATTGCGACCCCTGATCACCCAACTGATTATGGCAATGCATCAAGTACTGAAGTTGCTCGTTCTTACATGGGGACTGAGTTGAACTTGTGTACCAGATTTTCTGCGGTTAAAGATTGCACCATCTTTGCCAAAGCGGCTCTGTTTGCACCAGGTGGTTTTTACACAGATATGAAGGGTGTTCCATTGAGTGATGATGCGTTAAGGGAAATTGAAGATGACCCTCGCAGTAACGATACCTTTGGAAATGATGGCCTGGCCTTCCGGGTTGGTACCAGCACAGCGTATCATTTGAATATCGGCATAGAATTAAAGTTCTAATGCAGCCACGATTAGCTTAAAGCGCCCACGGACCGTAAAGTCCGTGGGCGTTATTTTTTGATATGAAAATGTAGGGGGTCTCACCATGACATCTAGCCAATTGGTGCTTGGTTGCAACTTATTCTTCGGGCTTTAAGGTTTATAGGGGCAGAAAAGATTGCTTTTTTTTCGTAAGCAATAGCACCTGTTTTCGCGAGCGCTAGGGCCTCTCTAATGGTATTTTTTTTCGTGGTGATGCCCTCATCTTGTTCTTGGTATTCCAAGAAATAGACGGCGCCAGCATCAAGATCTTTTTCCACTTGCTCGTAAAAAGCTAGTGGAAGCTGGCTACCGGCAAGATCAAGGAAGTAGCTGAAGCGGTGAGTAAGGGACCAGAAGAGATCATCAAGTTCATCCATGTGTTTGACGATGCCGTATTCACCAAGCAGCTGCAGCCCTTGGGCAAGGGTTGTAAAACTTTGCCAGATGGTTCCCGGTTGGTGTGGATTCCACATTGCTTTATTCAAGGCTAGATCATAAAAACGAATTAAAAGGTTGCGTAGGCGCTCAGTAGCCTCGTATTTTTTTGCAATACTTTTCTTTTGAGCGGCTTCATCGTGGTAATAATGGGCCAGGTCACTGGAAAGCTGAGAAACAAAATGATCTGGGTCATCGCGGAAAATATGCACATCGCGAGTAAATTTGGAAAGAATCATCTGCTCTAGGTGTTTTTTTAGATAATCGAGGTTTGCCGATTTTGGCTCCATATCATACGATACAAAGTATCGTTCAAAATTATGTGGGGTGGCATCAAGTAGTTGAATGAGCATTGGTACATCAAGTACTTCGGCGGATTTCATTTTATTGAAAAAAAGGCGGAGTGATACGTACATGGCGTCGGTACCCAGGCTCAACTCATTACCAAGATCAAAAAACTGTAACATGTGGCCAGCATTTTGGGAAAGCTCTGCTGCATATGCTTTGTGGTTATAAATTTTCTTAATGAACGATAACATCGATTTATTAAAAATACTTGTTTTTGACTCAGGCCCTTGTTCACGAGTTTTTGGCATGTGCAGTTGCACAGCAGCCTGTTGCAGCGTATTTTTAAGTGAAATGGCGGCAAATGTGGAAGGTTTTGTCTCTTCTAGCACATCATTAAAATCAACAATAGTTTGAAGCTCTTCGGTCTGGGGTGCCTGTGGTAGATTGCATACTGACGCAGAGGGCGATAAACTAGCGCAAAGAAACAAAAATAGAACCTGAGAACGAGGGATACTCATTGAATAGTACCTTTCGGTATTCAAAGTGGTAGTGATTCCGCGAGACTAAAAACCCGGATGAATCTACAGATGTGTAACAAGTAGGCAGCGTTTTTGGCAAGACCTTGGTAAGAATAACAGACTTGGCGCCTTTTGGGGAGTTGTATCGTATGCCATTATATCAATATGAGTCTTTAAATCGTCGTGGTGGCCGCGTCAAGGGAACGCTAGATGCTACCAGTGCACAGATGGCAAAGGAAATTTTGCAGGGCCAAGGGCTGTTGCCGGTTAAAATTGCTGAAGTTGGTGGCGATGTTCCTGGTTTTTCATTAGCATCTTTTTTTGAGCGCCCAGTAGAAGAAAAAACAGTTATCCTGTTCACCAAACAACTTGCTGTTTTGCTTAAATCAGCTATTCCGTTACTGCAGTGCATAGAGTTATTAACTGAGCAGTTTGAGGGCAGGTTTAAGCGTATTCTGATCTCAATCAAAGATGGTATCAAATCTGGTGAACCCTTTGCAAAAGAGCTCGCACGCCATCCACGAATCTTTTCAAACGTTTACACCCAACTGGTGAAGGCTGGTGAGGCGAGTGGCAAGCTAGATACTATTTTACTGCGCTTAACCGACTATCTTGAACGTTCTGCTGCAACAAAAAAGAAAATTAAAAAGGCTATGGCTTATCCTGTAGGAATGATGATCGCTGCACTTTTGATTGTTGTTGTTCTTCTGACAAAAATGGTTCCTGGTATGAAGTCCATTTTTGCACAGACAAAGCAGGAGCTCCCTGGGCCAACTCAGATAATGGTAGGAGCATCAAATTTTCTTCTGGAGCATTACGTTGTGCTTTTTGGTGGCTTGTTGGCGTTGGTAGCGATTATTACTTACTGGCGTTCAACTCCAGAGGGGCAGTATCAGTGGGATAATTTAAAACTTAATTTGCCACTGACGGCGTATTTTTGTCGAATTAAAGCGGTGGTACAGTTTTCAAAAACCCTTGGCATGTTGCTTGAGAGTGGTGTTAACCTGTCTGAAGCTCTTGGGATTGTGAGTACGATTGTTGATAATAAGGTCTTAGTGCAGAAATTGAAACAGGCGCAAGACAAAATTATTAAAGAAGGTAAAATAGCCCGGTACCTCAAAGAGACAGGCATTTTCCCGAGTATTGCCAGCTACATGATTAGCACCGGTGAACAGTCTGGTAAACTTGCGGAGATGCTCCTTTCTGTGGGCAGTGACTATGAAATTGAGTTAAGTGAATTGACGGATAGCTTAACGGCTAAGATTAATCCGATTTTAATGTTTTTCGTAATGGGTATTGTTGGTTTTATTATGCTTGCGGTGATGCTACCTATTTTAGGTATGGCAGATCTAGCAGGCGTGTGAGGAATATGTATGAAAATGCGTAATCAGTCAGGATTTATGCTGACGGAAATTTTATTGTATGTTGGTTTATTGGTCATGATTTTTGCGTTCGTAGGGCCAAAAATTCTTGGGATGATGCGAAAAAAATCAAATACAGAAATAAGCTTTAAATTAATTGCGATTAAAGAAGCTTTGAACGAATATCGCATGGAATTAGGTGCGTATCCATCTGAGCGCGATGGGCTGCGTGCATTGGTTGAAAATCCTCGTCCAAATGATGATCGCTTTAAGGCTAAAGCCTCTATCTGGCCAATTTTGAAAGAGGATGCGATTTTTGATGATGCAGGTAACGAATTTGTGTACCATTGCCCGCCGCAACTGTTCAAAAATGAATATAAATACTTTGAAGTGCTGTACCTTGGGCCAACACAGTCTGAAGATGATCCACAGTGCAAGCATGATGGTATTTAAGCGGCGCAAACAAGCATTTATGCTCGTAGAGATTTTGGCAGTCCTCTTCTTGGGAGGACTGCTTGTTTCTTTATTTGCTCCAATGATTGGCCGGCGGCGTCCACAAGAAACCTGGGAAATAGTTCTTGAAAGCCTCAACCAAGTGGCAACGCTTGCTCGCCAAGAGGCACTGGTTCGGCGCAAGACAGTGAGGGTTGTTTTTCAGCATGTGCGGCAAGGGCAAGATTCCTTTTTTGTTGAAGAAGAGGGTTCTGATCCAGAGTTTCCAGATGATCCATTTAAGAAAAAATATAAAATGCTTGATGCGGCTTATGTAAAAATGCCTGTTTTGTTGCCTCCATCCAAGCAAATTCGAGCTGTCTTCTCTGGGAAAAATAATATTCTGCCAGACCCCCAGGGGCAGGCCTATTCGTACGTGATTCCTGATGGTATGATGCAACCAGTGGTACTGCAGATTGCCAAAGTTGAAGATAAAATGGAAGAGCTCATACAATTTGATCTGAACCCATTTTTAGGAGTTTTTGAGCGTGGTGAAAGTGTTTTCAAGCCTGCCTAAAAAAGCATTCATGCTTATTGAAGTTCTTCTAACATTGCTTATTCTCACGGTAGCAATGGGGACTATGGTTGGCTTACAGGTTCGGTCATACAATCGACTGATGCAGGATCGGCAGTCGCTTGAAAAGTTGTGTTTGCTCAAACGATCCTTTTTGGAGGCAATTGCTTTTATTGATCCTAAGCACTTGCAGCTCGTGAAAAAAGAGTACGAACTGTACGATTTCAAAACAAAAACAGAATTTT
>JBIIJF010000087.1:0-4135 GCA_044234015.1 Candidatus Babeliales bacterium | reverse complement strand
GTGCTGTAAGATTTTTAATAGCATTACTTTTCTCTTGTAATGCGGCAATAAGAGTAGGTGCCGCGGCAAGGTCGGCAGCGGCTTTGGCTTCTGCTATATCTTGAGCCTCTGTTTTTACAGTAATATTTGTATACTTTATCTCACTCCCATTTGAGGCAAGGCTGTAGTAAAGCCAAGGACCATTAGGGAAATAATTGCCACCATAATTGTTCGGCCATATAGGTTCTGAGGTGCTTTTGTTTTGGTTGCTAATTAAGATTGTGTAAGGATCAGATGAGCCAGCTGGTCGAGTTTTCATTACTATTTTTTTGGTGGTTGGATTCACTTCAATACGTACATCAGCAGATGTGGCTGAAAGCCCAGAGAGGTAGCCATTTCCGATAACATTATTTGCAAATCCGTTATTGAAGGTATTATTGCTATTATTCGTACCGCACAACCAGGTATTGGTCGAATATTGGAACATAGCAGAGACGGTGTTATTGCCTCCTGCACCAATGATGACAAACGCGCTCTCTTGGTTATTTATTTTTGCACTATCCGTGCGGCGGGTCAGAGCAAAATATATGTTCTTTAGATTATTTGCAGCTGCGGTCGCAGTGAACGTGACTACAAAAGCTTCGCCGCCGGCTGGCAAATTAAACCAGGTGTTGTAGGTATCCGGCGTGGTGCCACTGTCCGTATAGCTTGCGGCATTTGCTGGTCCTACACTAGCAATGAGGCAGAGTGCTGTGAGCATGATGTGGATTAAGATAATTGAGTGTTGTCCGCGCTTCATTATTTGTCCCCTCTAAGACTATTTTTTATAACACAGTTCCAGTGTGCATAAATAAAGCAAACAAAAACAATAAATTACAAATGGAAAAAGAAAAGTGGTGTTGAATAGCGGTTTTTTAAAGTGATATCCATAGCTAGGGCTGAGTCTGTGCTTGCAGTAAAAAAGGGCGCCCAATGGGACGCCCTATGCGAGGAAAGTGTTGAGCTGTGGATGTTATTTTTTAACAGCAGTTTTTCCAGCTGCCTTGGCATTCTTTTGTAACGCTTTCTTTTCAGCTTTTTTGCTACGAGCAGCTACTTTGTTTGTTTTTTTTGCGATCGTTGCATTTGATGGTGCCTTTTTTGCAGGCGTCTTGACGATTGCTTTTTGTGCCTTCACATCAATCTTTTTGCTCTTTTTGGCTTGGGTGCGGGTTATTATGCCAGGCTTAGGGGCTTTTTTTGTGATGACGGCCTTGCTAACTACTTCTGCACCGGCAACTTTGGTTTTTTTACCAACAGCTTTTTTGGTAACGGCGACCTTGTCTCCGGCCGGTGTTTTTTCAGCAATGGTGGTAGCAGGGGCTATGACTGGTGCGACAATGCCAGACTGCTGGACTGTTGGAACTGTTACTGGTGCTACAGCAACTGGTGCAACTGCGGTTCCTGCGGTTACAAGGGTTACGCTGCCCGGAGTGCTTGATAGGCCAGCGATGGATTTTAAGAGGTCGGTGATCAGAGCGGTAATATCAATAAATGTTACGTCTGTCGTGTAAATGTCATCGCTTGAGGTGGTAAGAAATATGGTGCTAGCAGCGTTTACAGCAACTGTTTTAAAGCCAGCGGCTGGTTTGCTTGCGGCATCTTTGAGCTGTTTCCACTCTGCTTTTGGTGCTGGTTGGCCCGCAATAGTGGCAGACGTGCTGTAGTGCCAGAGGAGCCCATTGTCAGAGATTGCATACAGATCACCAGCTTCTACAACAGCTACCTGGTCTATATTTGCATCATTTGGTAGTACAGGTAGTTTAATCCAGCCGTTGTTGTGGAAAAAGAAGGGATCGCCCTCTACGTTTATGCCAACAACGTGTCCGTCTGCACCAACAGCAACATCATGGCCAACCCCAGCGGCACGGACTACCCAGTCTGAACCATTAAATTGGAGAATATTTTTATTGCTATCTACGGCCCAAATATCCAAGGCACTGCCAACCGCGATGCTGTGTATATTGCGAGGGGCAACCACGGGCGCACCTGTTAACGGGACTTTAGCTTGAAGCAACGGTGAGCAACTTGCTGTTTTCTGGTCATTAGAAAAACTTACTCTGTACACAGCACCGTTGGTGTCAAGGATGCAGGTGGTCCCATCGCCACCACAGGCAACAGCTTCTAGTAGTACGGTGCTTGCAACACCATTGATAATTGTACTTGGTAGTCCAACCAGGGTTATTGGCTCCCAAGGGTTAGGGTTCATAGTTTCATTGTTGTAGCTGAGTAGTTGTTTTCCATCCAATGATATGCAGTAGATGGCGTTACCACCAACGGCAATTGATTCTGATTTTCCTACTTCATCATCAAAACCCACAGGAATAATTAATGAAGGGATCACTGGGGCGGCTATTGCAGGCGCTGGCAATGGTACTACTGCTACCGGTGTTGTTGTAGGGGCAACAGCTGGTGGTGTTGTGCTTGGCGTTGCCACCGGAGGTACTGGCGCAGTGGTTGTGGTTGGAGTAGCTACTGCAGGTATAGCCGCTGGTGCTTGGGCAGATGGAGCTGATGCCGCTGCTTTAGCATCATCTGCCAGGCTGATAGCTTTGATATTTGTAAAGTTGACGGCAATCCCATTCGTACAAAAGCTGTAGTACAGCCAAGGGCCGTTAGGAAAAAAGTTTCCGCCGCCAATATTTGGCCATACGGGGGCTTGGGTGGTTTTATCAAGATTATTGATCAAAACTGTGTATGGAGCTGTGGAGCCAGCTTGCCTTGTTTTTAACGTGATTGTTTTAGCCGTTGGGTCTACTTCGAGTCGTGCATCGATCGATTGTGTTGTTAGGCCAGATAAAATACCGGCACCACCAACAAGTGTTCCACGAGCTGCGGAAGCTAGCGTGCCACAAAGCCACGCACCATTAGTAAACTGGTACATGCAGCTCTCGGTGTTATTGCTGGTAGCAAAGATGATTTTTAGGGAACTTTCATTCAGGTTTTGGTTTGTTGCTTGGGTGCGGCTTAGGCACAAATACATGTTTTGTAGGGGGCTGCCTGTTTGCGAGGTTGCGGTGAAAGAGACAACAAAAGGAGCCCCGCCAGCAGGCAAGGAGAACCATTTGTTGAAGACGTCAGGGGTTCCATTCGCTTCAAATAGTGCTTCCGTAGATGCTACTACAGTCGTTGGGGTAGTACTAGCTATGACTAAAAATACGGCAAGTAGTATGCCGAATTGTCTGCGTATGTTCATTAAAACTCCTTGTGAGCGATATTAATATTACCCTTTTAACCTGCCCGATTCTTTCATGGTCCAGCAGCAAAAGGCAATATATTTTCATTCGCAGTAAAAAAGGGCGCCCGGCTTGACACCCTCTAAAAACATGTGAAGCGCCTCTTTTAGCCAGGTAAAGCAGGATAATAGGAGCTAAAACTACCTTGAAAAAGGTTTAGTAGTGTGCCATGTGCTTCCATGGCGGCAGCATAACCGTTGTCATACGCTGAGGTTGCAATAGCCGTTTGTTGATTTAAGACCTCGTAGGTGAGACTTCTTGTGGGATTGTCTATCGCACTTTTTGCCGTATTTATTTGTTCAATAGCACTTTGTACGATCCCTTTTTTGGTATTCAAAAGGGTCACTGTTTCAGCTTTCGTCATCCACTTACCAGTAAATGGGGCTGTTCCTGATCGAGTAATGAGCGCGTCTACGTGATTGCGATACTTATTCAGCCCACTAAGGTTGAGGTCCATGGTGGCTCTTGCTGTAGAGGTTATGTCCGTTTTTACCAGGGCTTCTCGAGCCGCTTTTGTATCAGCTAATATTTTTATTGTATCATTTTTTACAGTGGTATATTTCGCGAGAGCTGCATCGACAATAGTTTGTAGTCTTTGCTTATAATCATCAAAACTTTCCGTGCTGCCCCGTGTTGTTTTGATCATAATATCTGGGTTGCATTCGCGCATGGATGTTCTCATACTATTTCTGGTGGATTCAATTGTTGAGAGCATGCTTGTGCTTACACTAGTGAGCTCTGTAAGGTTGCGATTTATTCCTGCAGCAATAACTAACAAATCTACGCTGTACTCAATTTGAAGGGCTACGGTTTCAAGAGCTTTTTTGATTGAGGCTATTTCTGTATCAAAGGCAGCAATCTGAGCTATGCTTTGAGCGTTA
>JBIIJF010000074.1:0-4832 GCA_044234015.1 Candidatus Babeliales bacterium | reverse complement strand
ACAGCATGTAGCCGTTGCCAGCGCTATCTTTAGCAACCAAGACCCTACCGCTGCACTAAAAAAACTCTACACTTCTTGCAAATAACGATCTTTAGGCTATAAACAAGGAATTTGCCACGTGCATACACACAATCTTCGTATCGGCGTTTTAATGGGCGGACGCTCCATAGAACGTGAAGTTTCGTTTAATTCTGGCCGCACTATCTGTGACCATTTGGATACGCAGCGATACGTTGTGGTACCCATTTTCCAAACCGATACGGGTGCACTGTATGAACTCCCTTCACATTTTTTACATCGTGGCAAAATTGCAGATTTTTATCATCGCCTCCCAACAGAGGGAACGAAATTATCGTGGGATCAGCTTAAAAGCCGTATTGATTTTGCTTATCTTGCACAACATGGCCGCTACGGCGAAGATGGCATTATGCAGGGCATGCTCGATGTTCTTGGCATTCCTTATCTTGGCACAAAAGTACTAGGCAGTGCCATCGGTATGGAAAAGGCAACTCAAAAAGAAATTTTACGGGCCGCAGGAGTCCCTGTCCCCAGAGGCATCACCGTACATCCCCATGACCTTGCTACACTTGATGCAAACAACCTTATTGCTCAACTTGCTACAACCAATGTCACACTACCCGTCATCATTAAACCATCACACGAAGGCTCGAGCCTTGGTATTGCCGTTGTTAAAACAATTGATGAGCTTATACCTGCGATCACAAAGGCAGCACTTGTCAATGCTAATAGCCCTCAGGCTGTGCTTGTTGAAGAAAAAATGGATGGCATGGAGTTTGTATGCACTTCTCTAGAAAAAATACAGAACGCAGACGGCATGATCACCCGAAGTTGGTTTTCACTCCCGCCAACAGAAGTTGTCATCGAAGCAAATACTACGTTCTTTGACTACGAACAAAAATATATGCCTGGTCGCGCACTTAAAATAACACCTGCTCGTTGTTCAACAGAGACAACAGATATCATCATGCAAACCTGCCAGCAGGCAACTAAAGCCCTGGGGTTTTCTACCCTTTCACGTGTTGATGGCTTTGTTACCACCGATGGCCGCGTTGTGATTATTGACCCAAATACACTAACTGGCATGGCGCCATCGACTTTTTTATTCAACCAAGCCGCTGAAATCGGCATGAGTCATACAGACCTTATTAATTTTCTCATCGAAAATGAATTGCACGCTTACGGCATCCTTCAACACAGCCCATCACATAACCAAGATGGAGAAACAATGGAAACGGCAAGCAATATAAAAAAAATACGTGTTGCAGTCCTCATGGGTGGAGATTCTAACGAGCGTGAAGTATCTCTAGAATCGGGCAGAAATATTTGCTACAAACTCTCACCGATTAAATATGAAGTACTTCCTGTCTTTGTTAATGAGCGTATGGAACTCTTCAAAATCACGCAAAAACTACTCATTAAAAATAGTACTACTCTGATTTCCTCTGGTGTAACACAAGAGATGCACATCGAATGGTCAGACCTACCTGCAATTGCAGACTTTGTCTTTATTGGACTACATGGAGGCAAAGGTGAGAATGGCGCAGTGCAAGGAGCTCTTGAGATGCTCGATCTGCCCTACAATGGTCCTGGGGTATTAGCCAGTGCGCTGTGCATGAATAAGTACAAAACTAACGTTTTTTTACGCAATAATGGATTTGATGTACCTAATGCTCTGTTGCTTGAAAAAGTAACGTGGAACGCCCTTGCAGTAGACGAAAAAGAGTCTGCTATCTCAACATTACTTGCACAAAACAACCTAACGCTACCGTTAATTATTAAACCAAATGATGATGGCTGCAGCGTCATGGTACAAAAAGTAAGCACGCTGCCAGAAATCATTAAAGCCGTTGATACGTTCTTTACCTCTGCAAAAACAACGGTCCTGATTGAAGAGATGATCAATGGTATTGAACTTACTGTTGGCGTTTTAGGAAACGAAAAACCACAAGCACTACCACCAAGTCTGGCTGTTGCAAAAGCAGGCATTTTAAGCCAAGAAGAAAAATTCCTCCCTGGCGCAGGCGAAAATCAAACCCCTGCACCATTGCCAGAAACCATTTTGAAAGCCATACAAAAAACAGTGCGTGATGCTTTTGTTGCCATCGGCTGTATCGGCTACTCACGCATAGACTGTTTTTATCAAGATCAGCAACACAGCCCTACAGGCCAAGAACGTATCGTACTCCTTGAGGTCAACACCGTTCCTGCGCTCACACCAGCTACATGCCTTTTCCATCAGGCAGCAGAAATTGGCATAAAGCCTATGGATTTAATTGATACAATTGTGGACCTTGGTATGACGTACCATAAAAAGCAGTCCAGCCCAGTCACGGAGGCTTACTCGCCTGCACAAAGCGAAATAACAATGGCATCACCTGCAATAGTTAATGAAGCAAGCCAGCCTACTGAAGTGGTTATTTTAAAACCTATCCCTGAAGATGAACTCCATCCACCGGTAATGCCTGAGCCTAAAAAGTCGGTAACAAAAAAAGAAGAGCCGAAAGAGCCAATCACCCAGGCAATGCCAGATGAATCATTCACAATGAAACTGTTTTAGCCCTAGCTACTCACAATCACGTAGACAGCACTCTGTACACGGATCTGCTGAGCCAGTTGCAGAACTGCATGTAAATCTTTAAAGGCACCTGATTTAAAAATGAGGTGCCTTATTTCTTGCTCTTGCACACGTGTCACCACGGGAAATGATGGACCCAAAAGCGTTACAGCAAGACCCATCTCTGCAATCACGTGCCTAAGATACGTAGCGATAGTATGTGCATCAAAATCTACCGTTGCAGCATCGGCATGGCGTATCTCAATACTGGCAAGACGCATGCATGGGGGGTAACCCGCAAGTTCTCGTGTAACAAGTTCCTCTTTGGCAAAATCCATGTAACGCTGTTCATCAGCAAAATCAAATAATGGATTATCACGCATGAGCTGCACGATGACCTGGCCGTCAGCGGTTGCTCTGCCCGCTCGACCAGCAACTTGAATGAGCTGCTGTAACGTTATTTCGGCCGCATTGTACACAGGAAAATGAATATTCACATCAGCCCACAAAACGCCAACCAACGTCACTCCTGGAAAGTGGTAGCCTTTGGTAATCGACTGCGTCCCGATCAAAATATCAATCTCTCCTTGGAACATACGCTCGGCAACCTGCTGCCATTCACGTTTATTTTTTGTGGAGTCAAGATCTGCTCGCTCAACCACAGCAGCTGGAAAAAGCTTTTTAAACATATGGACTACCTGCTGTGTCCCTATGCCCTTCTTTAAGAGCACATCACCTGTCGCCTTGCAACCAGGGCAGGCCAACGGCATTTGGCAAGAATACTCGCAGTAGTGGCAACGCAAAATAGCAGGTTCATGGTACGTCAAGCTCACAGAACAGTTTTTGCAAATGCAGACATGGCCACATTCTTTACATTGCACAAAAAAGCTGTAGCCACGGCGATTAATAAAAATAATCACCTGCTCTTTTTTCTGCAGCCGACCAGCAACAGCTTTCTCCAGCTCTTTTGATATCCAAAAATACGTACCCTGCTGGCGCGATTTATCAGTCAATACCACTTTTTTAATACTTGGAAAAGCGCCACCAAAGCGCTTTGTAATGTGGAACAAGCGCCAACCGTTGTGCTGTACATTGTGCAAGCTGCTCAACGATGGTGTTGCCGAGCCAAGAATAATAGGAATGCCATACAGCTGTGCACGCCACAAGGCCATCTCTTTAGAGTTAATTTTAGGTAATTTTTTTTCAATAAAACTTTGCTCATGCTCCTCATCCAAAATCATCAAGCCCAAGCGCGGAATGGGCAGCATCATAGGCAAATGAACCCCAATAATCAGGAGCGGAGCATTTTGATGCAAAGCATCCCACAACCGTTTTTTTTCTTTTGGCGTTGATCCAGAATGAAAACCAAAAATAGGAATTTGACCTAACGCCTTGGTCAATAGAAATTGAAATCGTATGGCAAGCGCCACCTCTGGTAAAAGAAGCACAGTGCTCTTACCTTGCTGCCACGCATGCATAATAAGTCTTTTGTACACCTCTGTTTTACCAGAACCCGTAACACCATGAATCACAACAGGCTTAAACGACGGGGTCGTAATGTCAGGGGTAAGAGCATCAACAATCAATTGCTGTTCATCAGTTAATGTCACTGCATCATCAGCCGTTACAGCTGGAGCAATGACCTCAGGCAAGACTAATCCTGACACTGTTTTTTCTTTTAAAAAATGGCGAATGCGCTGATAAAAATAGAGCGGCTGCAAACAGTGAAAGCGCGCCATCTTTTCCATGAAAATGGTATAGTGTGGATCTCCAGGGAATAATGCCATACCCTCAACATCACGTACAGCAAAGGTAATTGATGCATCAAGACGCGTTGCTACCTGCATAACTAATGCTGTCTCTAAGCGCTTTTGCAATGGCACATGAACCAGACTTCCTTGCTTGAGCGATAAGGCTAAATGAGCAGGAACTCGGTACCAAAAAGGTCTTTCAAAACCATTAAGAAGAAGAACTTGTGCGAACATGCTGTGGCGTATTAACAGTAATGGTGATTGTAGTAAACGGTAACGGCAGTTTAAATTGGTCCCAGCTTTTTGTAAACGTAATAGCTCTGGCTGGCTGACAATCAACAAAAATAATTGGTAAATCTGTTTTTTCTGCTAAATAAGAAACACCAGGCTGCAATTTAAATGCAGGACCACGTGAACCATCGCCCACCATGCACAAACGACGATTGCCTTGTAGTGCTGAAAACGCCCCCCTAAGTAGCGTAATTGGACTTTTAAATGATGAACCA
>JBIIJF010000053.1:0-6351 GCA_044234015.1 Candidatus Babeliales bacterium | reverse complement strand
AGATTTGATAGTTTTGTACCATGCTATCGCTACACAACGACCAACATCGGCCTATATTTTTAATGGCGGCACGGGAATGCAATCTTCAACAAAAGAGGTTGTTACTACCGTCAGCAGCCTCCTGCCAAATATTATGAATGTTCAATGGGGCAAAACCGCCTCGCGGCCGTGGGAGCCAACAAGCTGGCAAGCAGATCCCTCGCTTGCACACACTGTTCTTGGCTGGCAACCACGATACTCTCTCAAGCGAGGCCTTGCCGCATCGCTCATGTGGTTCGAACAAAATCTTACCCTTTACAATGAAGAAGAATTGCATGTCACTCATACAGACAATCAATCCACCAGCAACACAACAACCTGACGAGCTTTTTTCTATTGCCCAGCAATGCCGTCGCGATGTTGTTGATATGCTCACCAGCGTTAACAGCTCACACCTCGGTTGTACCTTTTCTATTCTTGATATTTTAGTTGTGCTCTACCATCGCATCGTATCAGTTGATGCTATCAAAAAACAGCTAGCATCGCGTGACTATGTTCTGCTCAGTAAAGGCCATGCAGCCTCCGGGTTGTATGCGGTACTAGCGTCTGTCGAGCTGCTTCCTCGTCAAATGCTCAGCAACTATCATCAAGGTTTTTTAGCGGGCCACCAAACCAGAAAGACATACTATGGCATTGAGATAAGCACCGGCTCTCTTGGCCATGGCCCATCACTCGCTGTTGGCATGGCTCTTGCAGCAAAACACGATGGCCTGCCATCGCACTTCTTTGTTATTGTTGGTGACGGCGAATGCCAGGAGGGGTCCGTTTGGGAAGCCATCACCATGGCTGTCAGACTCAATCTGGATAATCTAACCATTATTGTTGACTACAATAACCTACAAGGTCTTGACCGTAGTGATGATATTGCAACCGAGCCTCTGGACGGCAAGTTCAAAGCCTTTGGCTGCACCGTTCTACATACTGACGGGCATGACCATCAAGCACTGCTGAGCACACTAACTACCCCTAACACCCCACAACGGCCCAACGTTGTTATTGCACACACAACAAAAGCAAAAGGCATTCATTTCATGGAAAATAAACTCGAGTGGCACTACAAATCATGCAAACCTGACGAATATGCAATCGTTTCTCAAATTCTAGGACCCCAGTGAGAGGAGCATTCATATCCTTTTTAGAAACGACAGCAGCTGTTGATAAAGATTTGTATTTTATTACTGGCGACGTTGGATTCTCTGTTATTGAAAAATTTAAAGAGCTCTATGAGCACCGCTACCTCAATGCAGGCATTGCTGAGCAAAACATGATTGGTGTTGCTGCTGGCCTTGCCATGATGGGAAAACGACCGTACGCCTACTCAATTGTCCCGTTTGTAACCCTCCGCTGCTACGAACAAATTCGGAATGATATCTGTCATCAGCAGCAACCAGTCAAGCTGGTAGGCGTTGGTGGAGGCTATCAGTATGGTGCCATGGGGCCGACCCACCACGCACTTGAAGATGTCGGCGCGCTGCGGCTCCTACCACACATGACCGTTGTAGTCCCATCAAGCAACGCTGAACTGCAATCTCTCATCCCGCAAATCCATACGCTTAACGGTCCTGCATACCTGCGTCTGAGTGCCTCTTCTTTTGCGCTCGAAGGAGCTGTTGCTCCTGTGCTTGGCCAACCGAATGAACTGACTCCTGGCACAGATGTTCTTATCATTGGCTCTGGTTATGGCGTTGAGCTTGGCTACCAGGTACAACAACAACTCAGCAGCCTAAGCATTTCATGTGGTTTAATAAGTTTGCACACCGTAAGCCCTTTGCCCACAGCGTGGTTTGCAAGACGCCGACCACGCGCTATTTTCACGATTGAAGAACATTTTTTAACTGGTGGCATCGGCGAAGCAATTGCTCATCTTGTCGTCGAAAATTATGATTACAAAGTAATTTTTAAGTCTTTTGGGGTGCCCCATACTTATGGCCACGAGGTTGGCAACTGTGGATGGTTACGCGAAAAAGCAGGGTTAACGGCTCATGTAATTCTACCCCAAATTAAACAACTGCTTGGATTGTAGTCCTCCAAAAAACCATCAACAGATTTCAAAAGCCCCAACCTCAGGGTTCCACGCGATAAAAACGGGATGCATATCCATTAATTCATCGCGTAGTGTTAGCTGATACTGCTTGCATAGATCATCATCACGTATCAATTGCCAACAACCAAGAGCAACATCTGATAATGGCGATGGAGCACCATTTGCAAGTTGTTCAGCATCCGTAAGCTCTGCTCTGATGGGTTTAAAAAAAGTGTATGTCACGATAGGCCCACTACGTGTAATGGCGTAGAGCAATCCTTGTGCAAATGTTTTTGTACAACACCGCAAGAGCCTTGCATCATTAACAAGAACTTCGATTGGGTTTGTGATAGCACAATGTCTATCCATCAACACAGGCTTGCACGCATCATTAAGGTAGATTGAGACCGCACGATCCATAAAGGTAAAATAACCAACAGCAGGATAGGCAAGCAAACAAAGTGACGATGCATCGGGCAACGCAGGCATACCTACAAATGCTTTTATTTTTTCTTGAATCAGCACGGTGTACTGAGCACGCATAGAAAGATTATTTAGGCAAATCAGGGCCTTTGAAGTAATCAACAAAACAACCACCACAGCCATGAGCCTTTTTACAACAGGAGATGCGTACAGGCAAATGCCTTTGGCCAGAAGCACAAAACACATAATGACATACGGTAATGCGTCATACAAATGACGAGAGTGATACCCAATCACAAAGGGTGGCAGCAGCAAGAACGATGCGGCGATGCACGACCCTGCAATTTGTAGCCGATTGGTTGCATGCCACCATGCAAATATCATAAGGCCGCCAACAACTAGCAAATACATATACTTCAAACCATGCGCTCCGTAGGCAATGTCACTGGCACCAAGTACGTCGTACACTAAAAGATGAAACAATCCAAGATACTTATGCGCCAAATTACTCAGCACTAAGTTGCTTTCAGATGTACTATCAAAAACAAATGGGTACAAATAAAGCCGCCAGCATAAAAATAAAATATCTATCGTTGCCAAACCAGCAACCAAATGTGTTAAACGCCTTAAATAATTCCGCTGCTGGCAAAACAAGGTTGCAAAAAAGCCCCCCAAGGCTGCCGGTGCCATGAGAGCTGTCTCACGCAGCCCAAGGCTTGCAAGATATAAGAACAATCCCCCAACAAAACACCATCTCTTGCCTGTCTCCATAAAATGCCAAAACAGTGTTGTCAGCAGAAGAAATAGCAATACAAATACGTAGTACTGCATGTTTGACACATGACCAAAATACATGCCATGCACAGGATGAAATGCAAAAAAGAGTGAAAATAAGAGCGCAGAGCTCACTGATGCCATAAGCATGCCAAGTAAAAATAAGAGTACCGTATTTAATGCATGGATAATCACATTAATACGGTAAATGGCAGTAAAGTTATCGCCAAAAAAATTAAAAACAATCACTTGTAACCACAGCGCAACAGGCCTGTAAAATGCTTTAAAAAAAGTATCGGCTTGTGTTGTTGTTTTTTTATGCTGCACAAAATCATGCGAGCCATCGCGTGATGCCAAATAGGCATTAACTCGGCCATCACGAATAATAGATTGCCAGGTTAACGGCGTATCGTGCCTGGCTGCCAAATCACCAAAATCATCTCTAATCCCACCAAATTGTGGTGCCGCAATAAAATATGCTGTGCATACAAAAACAAACAACCCTAAGCTCATAAAGATTTTTTGCATCACTAACAACATGATCCCTCTCCCACACACAGCACCATAAAAAATACTCTTCTGAGCTTATGAACCTGTGATAAAAAGTACATTCCGATTTTCATTACCTTGACTTCGCAACACCCTGTGCTACCGTTTTACGAAAGGTTTAAGGAGAAAATAGCTATGATTAAAAATGCAACACCCGTTATGATTTTGGCTGGTGGCCTAGGCACTCGCTTACGTGAAGAGACTGAATATCGGCCAAAGCCAATGGTGCCAATTGGTGGCCGTCCGATTATTTGGCACATTATGAAAACATACGCTCACTACGGTTACTACCGTTTCATCATCTGCCTTGGGTATAAAGGCAGTAGCATTAAAAATTACTTTTTAAATAACCGCTTAGAAGGCGTTGATTTTACCATCAACACGAAAACCGGCAACATCATTGAACACCAAGTAAACAGCGAAGAGTGGGAAGTTACCTTGGTTGAAACAGGTGATACGGCTATGACGGGGTCACGCATCGCACAGGCTGCCCGTTACGTTGATGGTAATACCTTTATGCTCACCTACGGCGATGGCCTTGCTGACATTAACATTCAAAAATTGCACCAGTTTCATACCCAACACAAAAAAGCAGCAACCCTCACGGGCGTCAACTTAGTCTCACGTTTTGGTAATCTTGAAACCAATGACGATCGGGTAACAACATTTGCAGAAAAAACCACCATCGACACCTCATGGATCAACGGGGGCTTCATGGTCCTTGAAAAAGATTTTTTAGCCTATGTTTCTACTAGCCCAGATTGCATTCTAGAACAAGAGCCATTTAAAAAGGCCGCTAGCGAAGGCCAACTCATGATGTTTAAACATGCTGGCTTTTGGCAATGCATGGACACCTACCGCGAATACCAAATGCTTGAAGAGCTATGGGCAAAGGGCGCTCCGTGGAAAGTCTGGAAGCATGATACTCTCACCTTTGCACCCGCAACCAAACAATCATCAAAATGGCAAGAACAACCAAGCCCTCAGCCACATGTTGGTGCACCGTGAAGCTTACAGGCAATCCCTTTTGGCATAACAAACGCGTGCTGGTCACTGGGGCAAATGGGCTCCTAGGCCCCTGGCTTATTCAAGATTTGATTAATAATGGGGCTCACGTGGTTGCCCTTGTGCGCGATTTAATACCGCAGTCACTGTTCCATACCACTGGCCTAGACAAGCACGTTACCATCTGCTTTGGGGAACTGGAAGATCTTCCAGTTTTACAGCGCGTCATTAATGAACAAAATATTGATACTGTATTTCACCTCGGTGCGCAAGCTATAGTCGGCTATGCAAACCGTTCGCCACTTTCAACTTTTACTGCAAACATTACCGGCACGTGGAATTTACTTGAAGCGTGCAGGCTCAGTCCGTGGGTCAAGCGTATCGTTGTTGCATCCAGTGACAAAGCCTACGGCGAGCATGCCAAGCTCCCCTACAATGAAGACGCACCCTTGCAAGGCAAGCACCCGTACGATGTATCTAAAAGTTGTGCTGACCTCATTACTCAATCCTACATAGCCACCTACAACCTTCCTGTGAGCATCACTCGCTGTGGTAATTTTTTTGGTGGCGGCGATGCACATCTCAACCGTCTTATCCCTGGCACTATCGCATCTCTCATGGCAAACAAACCACCAGTAATTCGATCAAATGGCCTTTTTGTCCGTGACTATATTTACGTCAAAGATGTCTCTGCTGCCTACATCACCCTAGCAGAACAGATGGATAACCCTGCTGTTATTGGCCAAGCGTTTAATTTCAGTACAGACTTGCCATTCACAACGATTGAGATGGTTGTAAAAATAACCAATCTCATGCACAAGAAAGACCTCAAGCCTATCATTCTTAATGAAGCTACTAACGAAATTCCGGCCCAACACCTCTGCTCTGCAAAAGCTAAACGACTCCTTGGTTGGCAGGCTCAGTATGGCGTTGAAGCAGGCCTTGCTGAAACTATTGCTTGGTACACTCAAACCAACCCACAAACAATGCACCTGGTTAAAGTACAATCATTCCAGGATACCGCATGAAAAAAATATCACTGGTCACAGCATGCTACAACGAAGCCAAAAATATCCAAACATTGTATGACCGGGTAATTGCCGTCATGCATGGGCTACCTCAGTACGACTATGAGCTTATTTTTGTAGATAACGCCAGCACGGATAGCTCAGCACAGCACTACCATGCGCTAACACAGCAAGACTCTCACGTGCATGCTATCTTCATTGCACGCAATACTGGCAACAGCCAAGCAAGTTTTCTGGCTGGCATGCACTATGCCACGGGCGACGCAATTATTCTTTTTGATGGGGACCTACAAGAGCCCCCAGAAGTTATTCCACAATTGATTGAGCGGTGGGAAGCTGGTTATGATGTGGTGTACGGCGTGCGCAAAAAACGTAAGGAGTCTGCGCCTCGCCGCATCTGTTATTTTATTTTTTATCGCATTTTTAAAATGCTCTCGTACCTAGACATTCCTCTGGATGCAGGTGATTTTGGCCTCATGAGCAAGCGCGTGGTTCAGGTCATTAAGCAGC
>JBIIJF010000051.1:0-6419 GCA_044234015.1 Candidatus Babeliales bacterium | reverse complement strand
AACCTTGAGTGTGCTAGGATCAACGCCGAACTCTTGCACAAGGCGCCCTACAACGATCGGTCCAATACCAGCAACAGAGCCTCGCCAGCCTGCGTGAGCAGCAGCAATAACCTCTTTGTCCGCGGCATAAAAAATAAGAGGCAGGCAATCTGCTGTGTGCATGGCGATACCCATTCCCGGGCGCTGCGTGATCAGGTAATCGCCTTCTCGTGTTTTGTAATCAACTTTTTCAGAAAAGCCATGGTCAATCACAAATCCATCGGTGCTATGTGTTTGGTAATTGAGGGTAAGGTGTTCAAGTTGCAAACGCGTGGCAAGCGCTGCCAAAGATTCTTTAAATTCTGGGGCTTTAAAGCTCACAGGGAAATCTGCTGCGGTGCCAAAAAAAATATGTGCTGCTGGCATAAGTTGGCCTTTCTGCTGGTTATGGCAAATAAATCTTGTTGCCTCGGCTTATGATAAAGCCTTCTTTGCAAAGAGTCTTGAGGATTGTTGCAACGCGTTCGGGCTTTTTGCCAAGGATTGCTGGCAGGTCGTCTGGCACAATCCCAGGTTGGTCCAGTAATGCTTGCAGTATCATCCCGCGGACTTGGCGGTCTGAACCTTCAAAGCGTGACTGCTTGGCGTGATGAGCGCTCATCCGGCTGGTGTTGCCTACGGTTTTTTTGAGCATAACGCCGTAATCCATGAGGGCGTAGTACCACTCGCGTGGGTTTGCTTGGTCAACAGCGGCGGCCACTAGTGGATCGAGCATCGCGTCAGTGATCATGGTTTTGCCAGCAAAGAAAAAATAAATAAAAACAGCACGGACGTTTGTTTCAATAAACGTTGTTGGGCGATTGTACGCATAGGTGATGATTGAGCGAGCCGTTGCCTTGCCGATGCTTGGGAAAGTTTCTAGCGTTGCTATTTTGTCTGGCAGAATGCCGTCGTGCTCAGTGGTAACCAGCTGGGCAATTTTTTGCAAAGCCAGCGCACGGCGGTTGTAGCCAAGGCCTTTCCAGAGGCGAATAACCTCTGATGTAGTTGCTGCCGCAAGGGAAGCAAAATCTGGAAAGGCCGCAATAAAGGCTTCAAATTTGCCAGCGACACGGTAGGTTTGCGTTTGTTGAAGCATAATTTCAGATACCGTTACATGGTAAGGGGTAATGTTTTCTCGCCAGGCAAATGAGCGTTTATTGGCCAGATAGTAGTCCAAAATAACTGCCCGAAAGCAGGCAAGGGCAGAGGGTGACCCCGGATTTTTTGTCTGTTCAATCCAAAAAGCTTCAAGGTGTTGGCTGTTATTGAGTTGGGCCATGTGAATTTACATCTTCTTATGCTGGGGGTTTCCGAAATGCCTTTTTTAGCATACTCTAGCAGGAATCAATTTGAAAGGTACAAATTCATGCTAGACGCGCTTATTGGCTTTGCTGCGATTGCAAATGCTATTGTTGTTAACAAAATAATTCTGAAAGAATTACCTCTCTTTTTTTATGTTGGCCTCAGAGCATTTCTTGCTGGGGTTATTTTATTTTTCTATGCGCGTCGAGCTACGCATCGTTTTTCACGTGAGTATTTAAAAGTTGATTTGCGCGCACTTTTCTTTGTTGCCATCCTTACAACACTCTTACCAGCGCTTCTTAAGGCGTTTGCCATAAAATATATGCTTGCTTCAAAAGCGGCTTTGATTGGGAGCCTTGATCCTTTTGTAACGGCAATCTACGCCTACACCGTGTTTAACGAACGATTGAATAAACGTAAGTTGCTTGGCATCGCGATTGCATTTATTGGTGCCTTAGGGCTGTGTTTTGCTACAACAACTGGAGAGCAGTCGTGGCATGCATTTTTATGTTTTTCATTTCCAGAGTTGGCGGCGTTTGCTTCCGTTGCTCTCAGCCGGCTTGGGTGGCTAACCGCTCAGCGCTTGCTCAAAAAAGAGCGCTACTCTCCGATTGAGCTCAATGCCATCACCATGATGTTCTCTGGTCTTCTAGGCCTAGTAGTTGCTGCATTCTTAGAGGATGGTAGTTCATACGCATCTCTCTGCTCTTTGCCGCTGCTCACCAAAATTGTATACAGTGTACTTGTTGGTAACGTATTCGGCTTTACTACCTATGGCTACGTCCTCAAGCGTTACTCTGCAAATTTTGCATCCCTTATTGGCTTCTCTACACCTGTCTTTGTCACTTTCTTTGGGTGGCTGCTGTTGGGCGAGGTGATTTCTTTCCAGATAGCTATCGCTGCTGGTATAATTTTTATTGGTGTCGGCCTCTTTTATCGGGAAGATTTGAATTAAAGAAGTGATGAATGCATGTTGCCTCAATCTCAGGTTGTAAGGTGATTGATTGTGCCAATACAACCTTTGTATCACTGTCCTGAGGTACTAAAATTGTTGCCAAGAGAAAGAAGGCAGCGTTTACCGCCTTAATATATTTACGACCTTTATAAATATCAGCATCGATCCAGCCCAGCGAGGTAATTGGAATGCGTGTCCTTGGAAACAAGGCCTTATGTTTTTGAATAAAATCCATATTTAATTCAATAAAATCCATATTTAATTCAATGGGATCCGTATCTGATTCAATTAAAGCCGGTTTTTGAAGGAAAAAATCATCATTTTTAATGAAAGCCATTTCTGATTCAAGCAGGCTCAAGCTGATAGTAGTGCCGGCTTCACTAGGGATCATCTTTTTTACTAGATAACTAAACGTCTCATCGAGATACTGTTTGTTTATTCTGTTTTTGTATAGGGGATCGATGCCAACTAAAGAAATATTATTAAAGCCAAGGTCTACAAGACATTTTACCATGATAAGTAGCTGCTTTAGCCATCCACTACCAAATTCAACATGGCATATTGCCGTTTCTTTCGGACGGTTCACATATGTTGTTAAAAGTTCATGCATATATTCATCTCTGTATTCTTGTGGGGCTGAGTCACATACACAAGAAAAGAGTAATGTGCTAATGCCTTTATTAATAATGCAGATAGGTATCTCTCCCCGCATAAGTAGTCCGGATACAGTCGTATCCTTACTAGTATGATTAATGAAGCCTTCGAGAAAACGACGATCAGATATTTTGGTGAGCTCGATTATGCAACGCATGAATTCATCATTGAGGAGTTTGTCAACTGTTCTATTTGCATCTTCCACTAAGCCCTTAATGCTATCATGGGGTAGATCTCCTGCTCCTGCACCAGCGCAATCCACGCTTGGGATTATCCCAAAAAGAAAAATGGCCAGGAAAATTCGTAGAGTGTTTAGCATGGGGCTCCTTTGATGGATAAATACTTGAATATTTGGCCAAGGCTATTCTAGCATGTTTTTATGTTTTTGCACCTATAGGAGATAGTTGCTTTTTTGATTAACCAGAAAGAGTGCTTGCACTAAAAAAGGGGTGCTCATTTGTGCACCCCTTGTACCCAAATTTGTGTATCGATTTGCTTTATCCAGCAATTATTTCTTGTAAGAAGCTGCACCACTGTGATTCTTGAGCAAACGTGGTCTTGAGGTAAGAATCATCAATTTTGTGGAATGGGAAGTAGATAGAAAGGCCTCGTGCACGAGCGGTGTGAGGACCCGCGGTGTTAGCAAAAACCGCGCTTTCAATTTCTTGTTTGCCTTGTGCCAGCATTGCCTGGAGCGATATGTAGTCAGATCTGTTTTTCTTAGGCGCTTTTTTTTGCTGGTCGCTGATGCTTGTTTGAATATCGCTCAGGAAAGAGTGCAGGTCTATGTAGTTTGGTGAACTGAAATGCTGGCAAGAGCGGCGTGCTTGGCGAATGATTTCTACAATGCTTTTATCACTATTTTTGCAAGCACGAAGTGCTTCAATAACGCCATCAAGTGCCTTGGTAACGTTTGCCATGCTGCCAAGGTTGATAGCTGACTGTGTAAAAAATGGAATGCGGTTTTTGTACATAGTTTCGTACGAGGAAATAATTCTTTGCGCAATACTCGTTGTTGTGCTGTTTTTTTGATTGAGCGCATCAACAAGGGCTTGGTAATTCCATCCCTGTGCAAGCTCTACTTCTTGTGACGCAACAAGTACCTCAGCAACGTCTTTTGCAAGGTAGCCAACCTCTAGCATTGCCATCAAGCAGGCGTCCATGCCGAGCAGGTCAATTTTTTTGTTGTTGAGGACAGACGTTTTAATTTGTGAAAGAGCGTACATAAGGGTTTGGTTGTCCATGTAAGTGCGGGATTGTTCATTGAATAAAATACCCCGTGTGTTGGTTACCACATAGTCCAGCAGGCTGCAGGTGGTTGTTGAGGTAAAATCACTTAGGATGGCCCCAGGTGCTTCATTACTTGCAAGTCCAACAATGTTTGCGCGCGGGTTTTCGCGAATAATTTCTTGTGCAAATCCTATGCGTGGCTGATTGATCTCCCATGGTCTCATTTTCCCCCATACAGGGTCGATGATGCCGATTCCATGGTTCCAGAGTACCAGTGAATATTTTTGTGCTGGGTATTGCGTAACCGCCCAGCGCATAGAATCAATAAGGTCACTACTTTTTGTGCCATCGGAATCAATTTTGAGGCACTGGTCAAGAACCATTTTTCCTTGTTCAATCTTGTAGCGCCATACGCCTTGGATGTCTGGTTGGTACCATTGCACTAACGCATTAAAGTTGCGGTTTGACCCAATACTTGCCATGTCACTAAAATTCTTCATAGCAAACGAACTCAAATTGTTATTTGCCTGTGCAAAAACCAGCATTGTCCAATCTGGCAGATTGTTCTTTTTTGGAACAGCACAAATGCTTGACCCCAAAAATACAAGTATTAAAAAGCGCATACGCCTAGTAAAACTATATCTCTTCATCCCAATTCCCCCCTGTGGATGCTGTGAAATACGGGCACTTATTTTTAAGTGCTTCTTTAGTACCTAGTCTACGAATATATATTTCTAAATGTAAATTAACTTGAAATCGTAACAGAAAAAGCGCGGAGCTCTGGGCATCTTGTTGGGGTTGATTGAGTAGGAAGGTTTTTACAAATCGGCGTATTGGAGATACACTAACGAGCACAATTTTCTAAGGAGTACGCATGGCATACGATTTTAAAGCTGTCGAAAAAAAATGGCAGGCTAGTTGGCAAAAAAACCCTTACTTCAATACGAAAAATATTCGTACGGGTAAAAAGTTTTACTGTCTTGATATGTTCCCTTACCCATCTGGTTCTGGCCTACACGTTGGCCACTGGAAGGGTTACGTCCTATCAGACGTCTATGCTCGTATCAAATGGCTGCAGGGCTACAATGTGCTGCACCCGATGGGCTGGGATGCCTTTGGCCTACCTGCAGAAAATGATGCAATCAAAAAAGGTATTCATCCATCCATCGGCACGGCAAGCAACGTGGCAACGTTTAAGCGGCAGCTAGCCACGACGGGCGCGATGTACGATTGGACCAAAGAAGTTAATACCACCGATCCAGAATACTACAAATGGACGCAGTGGATCTTTTTGCAGATGTTCAAAGCTGGTCTTGCGTACGAATCAGAAATGCCTATCAACTGGTGCCCAAAATGCCTCACCGGCCTTGCAAACGAAGAGGTTGTTGCAGGTGGTTGTGAGCGTTGTGGCACCGCCATTGAACAAAAAAATATTCGCCAATGGGTGCTTAAAATTACCGCTTACGCAGAAAAATTACTCAGCGGTCTTGATAAACTTGAGTGGCCAGAAAAAGTAAAAATGATGCAGCGGAACTGGATTGGTAAGAGCACCGGTCTTAAATTTACAGCGCCAATTAAAGATACCAATCTTACTGTGCAGACTTACAGCGCGCACTTTGAATCGTTTGCAGCAGATAGTTTTGTGGTTATCGCGCCAGAGCACCCATTCTTGCCAACGCTACTTGAAGGCATTGCAAACAAGGCAGCCATTATTACGTATGCAGAAAAAATGGTTCTTGAGCGTAAGCAAAATAAAGATCCAGAGCCAGACGGTATTTTTACCGGTCGGTATATTGTTGACCCCGTAACTGGTGCAGATCTGCCCATTTGGGTTGCTAATTTTGCCTTGGCTCACTACGGAACAGGGATAGTTAAGTGTTCAGCGCACGATGAGCGTGATTTTGCCTTTGCTAAAAAATATGGCATTCAACTCAATCCTGTGCTCTTTCCGGCAGATCCTGTGGCTGCAGAAAAAGTACGGAATTTAGAAATCTGCTACACCGATATGAAAGATGGTATTTTGCATGCTCCGGCAGCCTTTGCTGGCAAACGGGCAGGCGATTGCCGCGAAGCGATTATTGCCTACTGCCAAGAGCAGGGCCTTGCTGTGCCCCACACCACGTATAAATTACGTGACTGGGTTTTCTCTCGCCAGCGCTATTGGGGTGAGCCGATTCCTTTGGTTCATTGCAAAACGTGTGGCGTTGTACCAGTGCCAGAAGCGGAATTGCCGGTCGTCCTGCCAGAAGTAGAAAAA
>JBIIJF010000050.1:0-6684 GCA_044234015.1 Candidatus Babeliales bacterium | reverse complement strand
AGCTGGAACTAAGGGTTGTGTCTAAACGCATTTCAAGGCCAGGTTGCAAGGTAACCCCTGCCAAATCGTTAATGTATAAACCAGCACGCAAATGTACAAGTGACTCATTAATCCCCTGTATTGCATTATTTAATCCAGAAAAAATAAGGTCATAGCCAGTACCTGTCATGGTACCATCAGTCATGAACCGGGCATCTATGTTATTAAATGTGTAGCCATGCCGCCCACCAGTAGGTACTGAGGCACGAAACCGAGGACCAAACCCAGACACAAAATTCTCAACGCCCCTCACCGTACCATTACGCAATACAACTGTTTGCGAAACCGTGTTATCAATCATTAATGAACCCCGATTGGTGCCATCTGATCGCAACGTCAACACATGTGCACCAAAATCAAGCAACATACTATTTTTAAAGACCAATTGCTTTGTTAGATTTGCATTATTATCAAAAGTAATAACGCCCTGTTTAGAATCACTTGTATAAATAACCCCACCATTAGTAAATCCAGTCGATGCTGGACCTAATCGTAAGGGTGCACTCAGATAGATAGTGCCGGTCTCATTAAGATTTATTGGCCCATTCACGCGTGGAATAACGCCAACATAGGCTTTTTCTCCGGCAGCAACGGTAAAGCCCTTGGTAAAATGCACAAAACCAAGAGCATACTCGCCATCGGTAAAGGTATACATGCTATCAACCGTAATAACAGCAGCACGCCCATCTAAAATCGCTTGCATCGGTTGCATTATGAAAATACTAGCAAAAAATATTGCTATGAGTTTTTTCATTCCTTTTTCCTAATTTTGCATAAACAAAAGAATCCCAGACTGCGGATTGAGCTCTACAGCAGCATTGATTTTCAACGTTAAATCATGTGCTGGATTTCCATCACCAATAATAATTGCCTCACTATTACTGAGGGCTCCAAAGTTTTTCAAAATACCAGCAGTGGATATGTGCAAAGTCCCAACAGTTAACTGCATGCCAGTTGTTGTTGTTGCAAGGGTTCCACCTTTGAGCTCCAACGTTGCTTTTGTATCTGCAAATTGCAATAGTGTTTTGTCAGCTATCGATGGGGCATACAAGAATGTTGTATCATTATTAACACGCAAAATTCCATTATTTGCTATGGTACTTACTCTTTGGGATGCATACCTAAACGTTGCTGAACCAATCAAATCAAGACTATCACGCACATACAATGCACCCCTGGTAAAGCTGTAATCAGCATCTTGCTGCAAAATAACACTTCCAAAGGTCACAGTAGCGGTGTCGTCCATGCAAGAAATATTGTACCCATGAATATTATTTAAAATAATGTTATCAAATAAAATTGAAGCTCCTGGCCTCAAAACAATATTCCCATCGGAACCAAGCGTAAGAATATTTCCCTTACCATTTAATACCGTTGTTCCTGAAAAATACCAGGTTGAGGTCAATGTTGCGCTATCACCAAGCTCGACTGTAGCCATATGACCAAAAGTAAGTCTTGAACCATCACGCAAACGAGAATCAGTTGTAGTAACGGGAAAATCTTTCAGCGCAACATTTTGGAATGTGGTACTAACGCCTGCCTCAGAAAGCAGAATTGGCGTACCTGGCTGCCGAGCAAATTGTATGGCAAAACCAGCCCCGTCAATAACAGCATCACTTAAAATATTGAGGTAACGTAATGGCGTAACCCCCAACCCTGCACTGAGAGTAATATTACCCGTATAATTAAAATCAGCCCCAGGCAGCACTGTAACATTACGAATCAAACCACAATCTGCAATAGGGTTACTACTACCAATAACAATGACGTTTTTATTATCATTTGAACGCAAGGTATCGTACTCAAGCGCAGCATCAAACCCAACAGCAAGCTGAGAAGATGATGCAAAACGTAGGTAGTTATCGTTTACTACAACCTTCATTGGCCCATCAACTGACCAAAGCCCAGAGGTAACGCTATAATTGCTATCAAGATTAATAACACAATTTTTGAATGAAAGAATACTCGTATTATCATCAAAGAAAATGGTGCCTGTACCAAGACCATTGATAATTAAATTATTCAACTCAAGCCTACTATCTGCCTTAATCCGAATGCTGCCCGTACTAGATAAATCTAACACGTTGTTACCACCAAGCACTGTCCCATCACCAGAAAAAATCCATTGTCCAGTCAAGCGCACATCCCCAGCCATATCAATATTATTTGCATTAATCCATTGAATAGTACCTGTCCATAATGATTCAGTCGATCCGAAAATTAAATTATTGCCACCAAGATTTACTGTACCACTCCCACCAAACACAACCCCTTGCCCAAGCTTAAAATCATTATCCAACACAATGCTGCCATTATTCAACACAAGCGTCTGATCATAAATTCCCTCGGTGCCCAAGACTAAAGAGGCACTCGCATCCGCAAGTTGTATGGCATCCGGTGTCAAGAACCCCGGCCGCCCTTCAATACGGTTTCCTGAGCCTGATACATAGATACGTGCTCGCAACGATGTATCAAACAAAGATCGTGCACTTGCTGAGCCAAGCAAACGAATTGAATAGGTTTGGCTTGAATCAAGAGTACCGGTAAGAATAAGCTCTTGCCCATTTTCAGAATAAATACCATTTTCAAAATAAAGCGGATTGTCTGTAGTTAGTGATGAATCTGAAGACAATTTAAAAGTACCTGTAATTTTGTTAGCTGTGACATTCGACTGTTTGTATGTTGATCCATTAATAAGCTCAATAGTTGATGACTGATCACGGAACGTAATTGCAATAGCTGATTTGCTAAAAATCTGAAACAAAAAACACACAACAATAAACAACAACATCCCTACTCCTTACAAATCCAATATCTTGCAATAAATCATGAGGAGGTGTATCACACCCGCAACAAAAACATCAATAATCTTACTGCAATCTTTTATTTACAAGGGTTTAGAGGTAGGTTTCGGGTATCACAAATAGGTACCCTTCCCGCGATGTATGTGGGCTTAGTTGTTGAAACTCTGCCGAACAAGCCTGTTATTTAAAAACCTGTAAAAAATGTTACTGCCTTGATTATCCTGAAGGCATTGTTATTTTTACAGAGGGGATTGGGGATGAAGATGAATAACGTGTTTTTGGTGTCGGCTTTGGTATGTAGCCTGATGGTGCAAAGCCTATTGTTTTCAGTGAAAGCTGCTGCTGTTGTTCCTGCTGGGGTTGAAGAGACCAAAGATGTTGCAGTAATGGCGCCAGAGCAAGAAGGCCCATCGGCAAAAATTACGCTTCTGCGCGATCAGGTGGATCAAGCTAATAAATTGGGCCAAACAACCTTGATGCATGCTGCTATGCATGGGGATTTAGAGATTGTTAAGCTCTTGGTAGGTAGTGGGGCTGATGTGAATAAAACTAATTCCAAGACTGGCGAAACAGCCTTGGATTATGCTCGTAATAACCATGATATTCTTAAATACCTTCTAGTAAAAGCACATGAAGCCGCTGAAGCAACTGCCACAGACACTTCCGCTGCTACTACAGACGCCTGAGCTTCTGCTAACACAGTCAACTGAAAAATGAGAATTTTTATGGCGGGCAGGTGCTGGCAAATTGTTTAATGCGGATATTTTTAATGCTGAATGTGCGGTTGAACATAACCAAGCGGTTAGAGATATACAGAAAAAACAAGCAATACTTCGTAAAATAAGAAATCTGAGCCCTGCAACGGTTTTGAGCAGACTTCATCACGAAGTAAATAAGACAGAGATTTTAGACATTTAACCAGTGTGTCCATGATGGATATGGCTCTACAGAATCATAGTCATCAAACAAAGGCCCATCGACATAAGCATTTGCGTAGTTTGGCAAAATAAGCGTTTCGATAAGCTGAATGGCCGCTTTAAAATCTTCATGGTCCCCAAAGCGAACAACGATATCCGCTTCTGGATCTTTTAGCACCATTTCAAGGGTTGCGAGCAACCGAACTACCAACTGAGCAATCTGTCGGCGAGACTCAGTCAGTACGAAAATTGACTTCCGCCAACTTTCTGCCGGCTTAACTTGTTTCCCTTCAGCACGACATTTTGTAAGCCACATTTCAAATAAACCGTTAGCATATGCAGCACGCTTAACTGATTGGCAATCAATATCCCACCACCGATCAATACGTACTAATCGCCAAAGGTCACTTGTTGGTAAAACCGTCGTCACAGAGGATTCATTGTGGTGCTTCTGCACAAGAGGGGTCACCACATTTATAGAATCATCCTGCCCGAAGCCTTGTCCTGTTGCTTGAAGTAAATTATCAAAGCCAAAAAGACCACGATTTGTATTTTTTGCTGACCAGTCGCGGCGGTACAACACTTCTTCTATCTTAGTGTAGGCCTCAGGTTTGTATGCTTGTGGTTGAAAATCAAATCCTTTAAATATTGGACGCACCGTATTTTTAAAGTTTGGTGACTCCCACGCAGGGAACATAGGCTGCACAACCGCGATAAACGGTTCAACCTGATTAGCCAACGGAACACATTGCAATGGAATGCCTCGATACCAATAGTAAGAAAGCTCGATTCGACCTTCTGCGTTCATACTATCGGCATACAAAAGATTGA
Organism: Candidatus Babeliales bacterium; assembly: GCA_044234015.1. Classification (GTDB taxonomy): domain Bacteria; phylum Babelota; class Babeliae; order Babelales; family RVW-14; genus CAIKAH01. Next base: position 2,093 of record JBIIJF010000050.1, on the reverse strand, counting down.
GTATCTGACTATACCAACAGGTACGCATCATACGAATAGCAGGTGCTAACAAGTTTTCATTTTTGCATGCAGTATTTAAAACAAAGAGGGGTCTTACTGCTAAACCATTTGCTGCTTCCAGGGTATGATTTTCTCGCTCATTACACTGCTCCCCATCAACAATTTGCTCGGTTGACATGGTAACAGAACCACATGGGTTCCACAAATAGGCATAAAAATCATTAGCAATATCCTGCGTAAACAGATCCGAGAGTACGCGACTAAAGCGCACAACCTGTGGCAACTCAAGCAGCTGAATATTTACAAAAGCTTTTGATTTGCCATAAATATGATTCAAATGCTCTTGCTCACGTGCCATTTTACGAGCAATACTTGTCTGCAATACTGTTTCATTTGGCTTATTTTCTTCGATTTCCTGCTTAAGTGTTTTTGTCAGTTGTTCAATAGTAAGACCAATTAAAGGGTCCCCCGCAACCGTCCACAGGCACTTAAACAAGGCATAGCGCGTCACCGCTTCCTGCATAAATGCCTGCGTAAAAAGTTTGCATTTTTCTGGCTGCATGAGACCGTGCAACAACTCGCCGCCACTTACAAAATCTTTGTATAAACTATTATTTGGTGAAAAACCTGGGAACAGATGAGCCATCTGCTGCAACAAATAATTGATGCGAATGTTCTCCCGAGATGAGCGGGGGTACATGCTTAAAAAATCAACAAAACGCACATGCTTAACGCCCTGTGCCAACAACCGATCAGTCAGATCCTTCATGAAATAGGAAAAGTTGTAAGGAAATCTTACCCCCTGAGAGAATAGCATCTGCTCTGTTTCAATATTTTTTAGGCCTTCTGAGCGCACATGGCCAAGGGGCATGAGACAGCGAATTTCACGGGGCTTATTATCTTTGAACAAAAATGGCTGGCCATTGTACATAAAAGGGATCCAGCGGTTATTATTTTTTTTTCCAAGAAGCACAACGTTATTCAAGAACATAGCATGAGGATCTGATGCTGCCGTTAGCTCTGGCGCAAAATGCCCTTTACGCTCAACCAAAGCAACAACCTTTGCCAAATCTTTTTTATAATTTTTAAAGATTTCATCTTTATGTAGAGTCACATAATCAGTTATGGCCGCGAACTCCTGCGCATCATACTCAGTGCCTGCATCAACAAAAACTTTACCATCTGGCTTGTAGGTAAAATGACTAATCTGTGCGGGCAAATCCGCAATAAAAACCTTATCTGCAAACGGAAATATCTCTGCAAGTTGTGATGATGAGTTGTCCACATTACCGTACTTGGCAATATCACTCCCATGCCGCATCCAATTTTTAACATTCCCAAGCATAGTACTTTTGCCAACCCCATCAACAAAGCTACAAAAAATATAGACGGTCGACTCATTATCCACAGGCATTAACTTTTTGGTAAACGTCTCGACAAAATGTTGCGCATGCCGCGTTGCCCCTGCCCCCTGCCGCATGGTCACCTCAATCGGATAAGTAATATCGGGCCCGGTAAAAAAATGCCTCAGTGGCAGCGTGGAACGCTGAAGATGTTTAATATACTCAATAGAAAAAAGCACATCTTGAGTAGCCGCGATCTGCTGGTTACCAACACGAAATGAGCCCTTGCTGAGTATTTGCCAAAACCGTTCAAGCGCATTAAGAAGTGGCTGGTGGTTATCTTTTTTACAAAGTAATTCAAGAACATAACGCTCACTATCAATCAAAAATGGCAACGTCTCACCAAATGCATGCTCCTGCAGAATAACGGCCCCATCTTGAAATAAGTGCACCTTTTTAGCGTCAATATGCAAAAAGGTTTCATCTATCATCCCAGGTCTAGCCTGCCGTATTTTCTCAAGATTTTTAAACAGAAAGCCCGTCATAAACCCAAAGCGATTATGCAATTTTGGTGACCAGCCAGTGTTGTTTTTACGGCTTGCCTCATCATTAATCCGCTCTTCCTCAAAATTCGTATAGTATTGGGGCATTGACTGCTCTTCATATCCCATGATCATCATGCGTCCATCCAAATGCAGACCAGCTTCTGTAAGATAATCTTCTAATTGGTCAAGACTTTGCGATGTGTAT
>JBIIJF010000049.1:0-6705 GCA_044234015.1 Candidatus Babeliales bacterium | reverse complement strand
TTTCAGGCTATCAATAAACTGATCTTTACAGTGATACATCATTTTAAAGGTCGCCAGAAGCTTTCCGTGGTTTGAAAATAATGATGATTTTGACCGCAAGGTACTTGAGCCAAGGTTCTGAAGCAGTGCCTTGAACTCTTCAGAGTGCTGTTGATGAAAGAAAAAAGATTTTTCTTTCACACAGAGATTTTTTTCAAGAACGGTGTTTTTTGCAGCAATCTTGCTTAATTGGGTAATTGCTAGAGCGAAATTGTGTACTGGTTGTAGTTGGTGATGCATTTTGCCTGGTATTGCAGTAATGCAGATTGCTTTCATTAAGCAAGATAGTGATATCGACGTTACTATTGTGCTTGCTATTATATCTCTGAATATTTTTTCTACATAGGCTGCTGGGCCACAAGAATTCATTACATAGTAGGCAAATATAAAACTGATCGTACATGGTAAGATGAGCGTTTCAACCAAATTTTTCAAATGAAGCAATCCGGCATTTTTGTTTACGCCAGAGGCTCCTGTTTGGCCATCGCTATAAAAATAGGGGATGTTCAGAAAGCGCGTGGTTGCCTCATCGAGCTCTTTCCAGAACCATAAAAAGCCACTTTCATGTTTCTTGCATGTTTCAAGCAACGCACCAATATGCCTGGCAAGCACTGGGTTTGTGAGTAGTGCCTCCACTATAGCCTGCTGTTTTTGGAGAGCCTCAGGGGTTAATGTTTTTTGATTAGCGAGGAGGTGTTGGAGCGTGAGATTTCCAATCGTTGTGCTTGTAGGTGAGGCGGCACATTCAATAGGATCTTCTGTAATGGCATCATAACCAGACAATATTTTTTGGCAAATACGTATTTTTTCTTTGCTACCAAGAGAGGGAATTTTTGGTGGGTGGAGCAATAAGGATTTATTGTTTACAAGTAATTGCGTGTTGTGCTGGAGGCACTCAAGAGCGTTTTCAAATTCTGATGGGAAATAACACTCGTGAAGATTGAGATACTCTTCTGTGCTTACGACTTGGGGAGGCAAGGTAAAAAAATTGGTTGCTAGGGCGGGTTGGGTTGCGGCTGAAATGTTCTCAACTACAAGTAAAAAGAGGCCCAAGAAAAAACATTTTTTGGTTGTTTTAGAAATACGAAGAAGCATAAAAAAGTCTTTCTTGAATAAAGGATCTCTAGATCGAATTCTGCTGCATCCTACCAGAAAAAGTATTGACTAGCAAGCTGTTTACACAAAAAAGCGGGGCCTTGTTGAGAGCCCCACTTTTAAAAAATGTTTGACAAATTTGAGCTACTATGTCGTCGCTAGTTGAGGGCGGCTGGCAAGGATGCTTGCATCAAATAGTCCTTCTTGAACGAGCAGTTCAAGGCCAATAGATTGGTCGCTGATGCCGCGCTCAAGAATATATGGGAAGGTAATATTACCTTCTGCTTGTTTAACAATACTTACCTTAAAAGCTGTTTGAGCAGCTGGAAGAAATGTGCTACTGCACAGTGGCACAAACACCAGGCCGTAAAGCGCTCGTTTGTTCCTCTAGATTAGACATAACATGCTGACCTTTGGTTAAAGCGTTTTGTGTAATAAAATTCAGTGCACAACCATAGCCCCCTGCGTATAAAATGACAAAATGGCCGTGTGCCTAACTTTCTTTGCTAATTAAGCGAATACGCCTTCTTGCTCAAGGAGTTCAAGGCCAATAGACTGATCACTGATACCAGGCTCAAGGGTGTAGGGAAAGGCAATTTTGCCGTTAGGCAGCGTGACAGAGTTCACTTTGTAGTTGCCGATGATATTTGGGTATTTTTGTTCAAGGGCCGTTAGCGGATCGTAATGCGTGGCAAAAATGCAGATGCAGCTATTGATTTTGAGGATATCTTCAATGACAAGACGAGCTCCTTCAACAGCAGCTTGGTACCTGGTGCCGGTAAATACCTCATCCATAATAACTATGGAAAATTGTCCTTGAGGTAATGATTTTATGGCTTGTAATAGACTTTTAATTCGACGCATTTCAGCTTGGTAAAGGGATGCAGATCCTGTTGTATCTGCAATATTCATGTAACTGCGAATAATTGTGAATGGGGAGCAAGAAAATGTTTGTGCTGGTGCTATGCAGATAGTTTGAGCAAAAATAATACATTCTATGAGGGCTTTGAGGTTGGTTGATTTACCACCAGCATTTGGTCCAGTCAGAATGACGTCACGGATGTGCTCACCTCCCAGTTCAATGGAGTTGGTAACCACGGCTGCTGGGTTGAGCATCGGCATCCAGAAATTATTCGCTTTGATGTGTGGGGTTGTTTTGGCCTCTTCATAATCAACAAAGCAGTAGCGGCCATTTTTGTTATTTGCATGTGCTTTATAGAGTTTTGCGATCGAAACGTAGGCATCCAGTTGGCCAATAGCCTTCATGCTGGCAATAAAATGGTCTTTGCATGTGAACATGGTTTTAAATGCTGCCAAGACTCTGCCTCGCTGAGAAAAAATAGATGGTGAGCCAGCAAACGTTTTTGTTTGCAGTGTTTTTACGAGCTGTTGTGCCGGGTGAGCTGCGTTAAAAAAGGCATTAAGATCTGCTAGCGGGGCAGCAACAAGAGCACCGGCGACGTGCTCAGTAAGGGTTTTTTGGAGAGCATTAACGGCGTGGACGTATTGTCCAAGGGGCATCATGTGTGAATGAATGCTGTTTGCAATGGTATGGTGCTTAGCGGCCTCTTGGAGCTTTGTGATGACCAGGTAGATGTAAATTGCAGCAAGACTACCCAATACAGTTCCTAAAATAATTTTTGCATGCATAGGCGCTTTGGGATCGTTTAACATTTTATGTAACATATTATAAATCCCAATATCGGTACGCCATGCGCATGCAAAAATGTTTTGAGCTCCTGTGAGGCCATCAAAAAATGCTTGATTTATGCCGGTATCATCTGGTTCCCATCCGAATTGGGGGTCCCCATGAATCTGTCGGCTAAGAGTGTTTTCTACGAATTCTCGTTCTTCTTTTGATCGTTTATTCAAATGATGGTATTTAGCTCCCCCTAGTCCAGCAAGGGTAATGAAATAAGGAGAGGTGATGGCGGTGAGCGGCAGTAAAACAGTTTTCCAGCTGTGTAATACTTGCATAGCCAAGGCACTTTTATTCAGCGTACTTGTCGCTGCAAAGCCATCTTCCTGCCAGTATATTTGGTCAGTAAATTGCTCGGTGCTGACATCAAATTGTTTCCAAAACCAGGCAAAGCCATCTTCGGCAGCGCGAATAGAGTCTAGCGTTCTTTCTAGTGCATTAAGTAATGCATCGTCAGCCACTAGTGTTTTTATAAAATCTTGGCGTTCCTTGAGCTTTGTAATGTCAGTTAGTGGTTCCATCAGCATGCGTTGAACTTGAATAGTACCCAGCGTAGTTATTGGATTGAGCAAAGCAGAGAGGTGTACGGTTGGCTGAGCCTCTCCACCGTGATAAAGGTTAAGATCATGGATTACGGTTTCATCAAGGGGTGTGCCCTGCTGTTCATTTATTTCAATGGAATGCTGATTAAAAATATTATAAAAAATTCGAAGTTTTTCTACTTCTCCAACCGATGGGAGAACAATTTTATTCAAATCCTTTTGCTTTCCTGCCTGAGCATTATCACGAGCAATTTGCTGAGCCTCACGATCTTCAATTTGCTGTTGCTGAGCGCGTGATGGTAGGTGGAGGCGTGCAAGCTTTTCATATGCTAGGCTTGTGCTTGCATGTTGCTGATATGGAATGCTAGAGAGTACCAAGCAAAAAAGAGCAGTCAGTCGTTGAGGCGTAACCATAACTAAAAAACCTAATAATGATGTTAATAAGAATAATCAGTGAAATTTACCAAAAAAGGTCTTTAGCAGCAATTAAAACTGCTTGATCTCTTGCAGATCATCAAGATGAGTTCTTTGATTGCCAATAAGGTAATAATCTTCGTGTCCTTTGCCAAGGAGAGCAATTATGCTGTGAGGGTGTGCCTCTTGTGCTGCCAGAGCAATCGCTGCTCGGCGATCTTGTATGCTCGTGACAACTGGCTGTTTGTCAGCAGGGATACCAGCCATGATTTGTGTGATAATGGCTGCAGGTTCCTCTGTGCGTGGATTGTCGTTGGTAATTATGATGCGATCTGCGTACAGCGCTGCAATGCTCCCCATTACAGGTCTTTTGGTAGTATCGCGATCGCCACCGCAGCCAAAAACAACAATCAAATGAGAGGTGAATGGTCTGAGCGTTTTAAGTACTTCGCCCATGGAGGAAGGGTTATGGGCATAGTCAACAAAGGTACGAGCGCCATTTTTTAAGATATGTCTTTGCAATCGCCCAGGGACTCCAGGAAATGCACTAAGAGCAGATTTAATTTGATCATGCGTCATACCACAGTGCGCCGCGATAAGTATTGCCATGGCAATGTTGTAACAATTAAACGAGCCAAAAAGTTGTGGGCATTCGACGACTAAATTTTCTATGAACGAAAGTTTTATGCCATCAGCAGAGGCGGTATTGATCACCATGCAGCAATCACTAGGAGTACTGCTTCCCTCAAGCCCGAAGGTTGTAACAGCGGCATGTGTTTTTTGAACCGCTTCTTTTGCTGCCTTGATAGCCTGCGCTGACCATTCATTGTCAGCATTGATTGCAATAATTGACTGCGCGTCTGTTTGCATAAAAATACTTGCTTTTGCAGCAAAATATTCTTCCATGCTGTTATAAAAATCAAGGTGCTCTGGTGCGAGATTGGTAAAGCCAGTTGCCTTAAAAACAATACCCCTGGTCCGCGATAGGCTCAGTGCGTGTGATGAAACTTCCATTATCACATGGGTTACGCCGCGCTCAACACAGGTAGCAAAAAAAAGCTGTAGATAATCCGCCTCTGGCGTCGTGTGTGTACTTTTTTCACGTTCACCGCAAATGCTATTGTAGATGGTGTTAATCAGCGCGACTTTGTGTCCAGACGCTTCTAGGAGATGGGCAATGAGCATGGTGGTGGTTGATTTGCCTTTGGTGCCAGTGATCCCAATGATAGATAGTTTTTTTGCAGGATAATCAAGAGCTTCAGCAGCAAGGTCTGCAAGTGCGGCACGGGGATTTTCGACGAGGAAAACTGTTGCTCCGTGTTGCTGGCACATTGCTGCAATATCGTGTGTATAATCTTTTGTTGCAAGAACAATGCGGGTAGCTCCTTGTGCAAGAGCTTTTGGAATAAAAACTGTGCCATTAGTAGTGAATCCAGGAATAGCGACAAATGTTGATCCAGGACCAACACGACGTGAATCGCAAGTGACAGGGTAGTGTTCAGGAATTAGCATAGATTCAACCTTTTTAGTATGAAAACATTGGTCACAATCATACCTCTTTTTTTCATATTCAGGTATGTCTTTTTTATGTCGTACATTTTTATATTATGTTAATCCGCTGACAATCGCCTGCTGGTCGTGCCTTGAGAAACTGACTCATTTTGGGACAGTTTGCAGTGAGGGCTTGCTGGCCGTGGGGCTTTCTGTCTTTTTGGTTGGTTTACTAACAACTGTGTGTATAAGTATTTTTATGTAGCAACGGAATCATGATGCATACGTTATTCTGTAAGAAGCGATCATTTTTAAAGATTACAAAGAGAATTGAATGATTTTTTATGGCGACATTTTTATTAATTTTTCAAAATGACCATGAATACGATTTTCATACATTTTTTATAAAAAATGTAATGTGACTAATGAGAAATTTTTTTGTTGGTCAATATGACCATGATAATTTTTTATGGTGTAGTATTTCATAGAGTATCAAAAGCTCTTTTGATATTTTTTACTCCGCAGGTAGACTAACTTAATAGTTTTAATTTTGTCCTTTCTTACGGGATGTTCGAATGATATACACTGATTTTGAAGAAATGAAAAAAACAGAAAATAATAATGAGATGTCGATCGACTCTGTTCGGCCTTCAGAGCTTTCTCAAGCAAAAGAAGCCAAGGAAGAATACGTGCCTTTGTCGATAGAAAACACTGCACAAGTAGAAAAAGCGTTAAGCTTACTTGCTAATCTAAGTGGTATGATTAGTGAAAAGCGCAATCAGATGCTGGAGAAGCGAGCTGCTATTGAGGCTAAATTGCATAGCCTACCAGATTCCATTAGAGAGATGCTTAACACTGTTGAGTATGCAAAATCTGCCGCAAGCGTTGCTGAGTTTATTGAGTTGCTTGATAAGATGCACGAAGAAGTAGCTCATGACACCATTTTATACCAGCAATTGCTGAAGCAAGGTTATCCAGAAGAGCTTGTGCATGCCTCAGAGGCTGCTGCAGGAAATAAAGAAGCTATGGTAAATAATTTTGCACAGATGATAGCAGTTGATCTTGCGAACAGGGTTCTGACAATACGCCAATACACAAAGGCTGTGAATCGTGATTTATCAATTAGTTTTTCACGGTACTGTTTTGGATTTGATGAGCAATTAAAGCAGCTTGATTACCTGGCCTATCTTGCCCGTAACGCAAAAAGCACAAATTAAAAAATTACTGTTGTTCTTCAATATTGAAGAACGTATTTTAAAAAGATGCTACATAGTCTCAGCTCAAGCTGAGACTATGTAGCATCTTTTTTGTCGTTTTGCATGCTGAATAAAACTTGAAAAATACTGTGCTTCAGCTAAACCTAAAGGTTGGCATGATTAGCTGAAAAAGGAGCGTGCATGCAAACGATTTTATTAATAGGGGGAG
>JBIIJF010000048.1:0-6735 GCA_044234015.1 Candidatus Babeliales bacterium | reverse complement strand
TAGACGATGGGGACGCATAACGTGATGGTGAGCCGCGTAGGATTCGAACCTACGACCCACAGCTTAAAAGGCTGTTGCTCTACCGACTGAGCTAGCGGCTCTCACATATTTTTTAGCAGAAATTTCATACGGGTTGCACGCGATCGCGTTTTCCACGTAACGGAGAGAAGTATATCAAACTTTTTAAAAAAAAGAAAAGCGATTTTTGTTGGTTTTTTACAGCATTATACTGGCTGCCCCGATCAACAGACAAGCGCACAAGTCCGCAATAGGCTCTGGCAGGCCTATGGCAACAGTTTACTGCACACAAAACAGTAAATTAAAACACCCAAAATATCCATGATGGTTGCCAAAAAAGGTGCGGCGGTGTGTGCCGGATCGATATCAAAACGCTCAAACAAAATAGGGATAAGCGCGCCCAAACCAACAGATGTCATAACCACCAAGAATAGCGATACGCTGATCACCAATGCACTGAGGAGGTCACGATATGACCAGTAGACCCGGGCAAACGCAACAACAACCAAAAAGAGCGCCATCAGAAAGCCAATAAGCAGCTCACGCAAAAATACGCGGTAGGCATTACGCCTCGAAATCTCTTTGGTAGTAAGACCACGGATAACAACAATAGCAGACTGATTACCGGCGTTACCACCGGTACCAATGAGCATCGTTAAGAACACTGCAATGATGGTATATTTGCTGATCATATCATTATACGAAGCCAGAATAAATCCTGATGCACTCTGAAGAATCAAAAGACCAACCAGCCAAATACCCCGCTGCCAAACAAACCGCCAGATCGGCGCAGCCAGATAGCCCTGGTCAACGGGGATAAGCCCGAACATTTTATAAACGTCCTCGCTGCCCTCTTCACGAATAATTTCAAACACGTCATCCGCCGTGATAACCCCCAAGAAATGATTGTGTTTATCGACGACTGGGGCGTATAACAAGCTATAGTGATGCATCTGGTTTGCAACATCTTCCTGGTCCTCATCCACAGAAACGACCAGCTCATTATGGCCCATGATGTGAGCAATCAGCGTCTCTGGCTTACTCAAGACCAACCGATCAAGCGTCACATAACCGACCAAGACATCATCTTTATTGGTCACGTACATCCGCTGCATTACGGTTTTAGTGTGGCTCAGTCGCTGCAAAAGCTCGACGCTACGGCGCACCGTAAACTCTTTTTGGAGCGTAATCATATCGCTATTCATACGGCCACCCGCAGAACGTGGGTTAAAGCTCAGGAGCGATAAAATTTGATTGCGTTGCTTAGATTGCAAAAGTTTGAGATATTTTTCTAGATCATCATCAGAGAGATAGTCAAACAGATCGGTCAACTCATCCGCCGGCATATTTTTTAGGACTATTGCTGCTTGGTCAAGTTCAAGGGCGAGGAGCAAGACCGCCTGCTGCTGCTGTGGCAATTTACGAAATACTTTTATAGAGAGCTCGCGTGGCAGTTTTTTAAAAAGGTCAACCTGCTGCTGATCTTCTAATTTGCTCACCAGCATTGCTACGTCTGCGTAGTGCTGCGCAAGCAAAATCAACCAGAGGTCTTTCCCAAGGGTCGTTGCCTCAGAAATAACCACATCAATGTTGTTTTCTATTTGAAACAGTATCTTTTTGATCGTGAGCATGGCGTCCGCTCCAATTTGCCTACAGCTGGCTTTATTGCTTACAGCTTATGCGCTTAATTGCTTGCCAGAAAGAGAAATCAATAAGCACAACCCTATTTGACTTTATTTTACTATATTTTAGGCTAAGAATGAACTGTTTTAGGAGACTCTTACAGACTATCCCCATTACACCGTTAAAATAGTGCGCCAGAATGACCAATAAAAATCCAACCATTATCATTAATGCTTCAGAGTCAGGGACCTTTGGGATCCGCCTTGATCTATTTTTGCATACCGTGCTTCCTGAGCATTCACGTAACTATTTGCAAGACCTCATCAAAAATGGTCACGTTCAGGTTAACAATGCCCCCATGCAAAAAAGCAACTATTACGTCAAAGAAAAAGACGTCCTGAGCATTTCCCTCAAAAACAAAGAGTGGAATCTTGCCCCCACAGAAGTCCCTTTTCAAGTAATCGACGAACAAGAAGATTTTTTAATCATCAACAAACCTGCCGGCCTACTGGTCCATCATGCCACCAGTAGCCCTGAAGAGGTTACCCTGGTCAACGGCCTTTTGCATGCATACCCAGACATGCAAAATCAAGACAGTACTGAGCGCCCTGGGATTGTTCACCGCATCGATAAACATACCTCAGGCTTACTCCTTGTCGCTCGCAATCTGCAAGCACAAAACACCCTGGCAGAAATGTTTAAAGCCCGAAAAATAGAAAAAACCTATTTGGCCGTGGTTGATGGCATCACCCCAGCGGAAGGCCGCATTGAGCTGCCCGTTGGCAGGCACCCGACCGAACGCCACAAAATGTCCACGGTAGGTATCGAATCGCGCTCAGCGCTAAGTTTTTACACCGCAAAAGAGTACTTTCCTTCCGCTACACTCCTGGAAGTGCGAATTGTTACCGGTCGCACACACCAGATCCGCGTACACTGCGCGGCAATTGGCCATGGGCTTCTGGGTGACGCAACCTACGGCGTTGCCTCACCACTCATCCCACGCCAAGCCCTACACGCGTGGCAAATGAAATTTGAATACAAAGAAAAAACCTTTTCCTACCAAGCGCCCCTACCAGAAGACATAACCAGCCTTTTGGTAGCGCTACGTCAAAAATAAGCTGCCATAATACTGCATATTCGTTTGACTTTTGACTAGAAGGCCGTATAATTACGACTCAATTGATGAGTTAAGCAATTCGTCTTTTTGACATATCAGCATGTGATCGCGGGGTAGAGCAGCCTGGTAGCTCGTTGGGCTCATAACCCAAAGGTCGCTGGTTCAAATCCAGCCCCCGCAACCAATCTTCTTCTGAAAAAAATCTATTTTTCTCTAATTCAGGTGGTACAAGAATGACTTTTGCAGTATCCAGGCAATGGCGCATCTGGTGGCAACTTCTCAAGCGCGACTTGTATGTTTTTCGTAGCGACTCTATCGACTACATGGTCAATACACTTTGGTGGCCAATTCAAGGAGCTCTGGCATTCGGTTATGTTTTTCCACTCATGGGCGTAAGCACATCATATGGTGCCCACATCCTTCTCACCACCGTCGTGTACAAATGCATGTATGAATCTTATTTTCAGGCAAGTACCGCAGTAGCAGATATCAACAACACACGGTCATTTGATTTCATCGTAACACTGCCAATTTCAGCACCGATGATCGCATGGAAAAACGTTGCTTATTTTGTTATCCGTTGCTTTATCCTCTGCCCACCTATTCTTATCATTAGCAAAATACTCCTGCAAGATCGCTTTCCCCTGGAAAAATGGAATCCACTTCACTCTGTCGTAACACTATTCACGGTTGCCCTCTTTTTTGCCCTCTTCACTATCTGGCTGACGGGATGGGTAAAAAATCAGATGGGCTTTGAACACGTGTGGGTAAGGCTTTTAGACACCCTAAGCATCTGGGGCGGCTTCTGGTTCCCCTGGCAAACATTATTTGCATTCAATAAAACACTTGCCTACTTCACGCTTCTCAATCCATTCACCCTGGGTACAGAAGCGCTAAGAAACAGCTTTTTTGGCACAGATGCAGCACTACCCTTTTGGCCATGTATCGCTGGACTTCTTTTAGAATCTTCCCTCCTTGCAGTTATTGGTTACCGACGTCTAAAAAAACGCCTTGATTTTGTCGACTAGCAAGCCATTTCAGCATTAATATTTACTTGCTCCCACTAGCGTATTCTTATAACTTTTAGTCTGAAAATATGATAATCTGGCCACGTTAATATAATAAATGGCTTCTTTGGGAGATCTGTATGCATAGCCGCTATCGCGCTTATCAACATCTGCTTCTTATACTCACTCTTTTGGCAGGAACGAATGCTTATGCCGCGGGAAGAATAGGAACGGCTGTCCGTCGCCTTGCACCACTTGTTGCCACGACACAGGCCCTTTCTTTTGTCCAGGCGCACACAAGACCCCAACTACACACAGCAACTAGTGACACAGCTCTCGTTCCCTGTGGTTTTACATTTGTTCCTAAAATTAAAGAGGATATCGAGAAAGCACCAGAAGCCCCTTTTGATCAGTACGGCAATACACCTCTAACACATGCTGTTATCTATGGCGATTTGCATACTGTTATTGATCTCATAACTAAAGATCCTGCGGCAGTTGACTGTGTTAATAAGTACAACATGACAGCCCTAAAAATTGCTGTCTTAAAAGGCGAACCTGCTATCGTTGAGGCACTAATTAAAGCAGGAGCAGATGTTGATCAAACAGGTTTCAGTGGAGACCCACTCATTGTCCTTGCCGATTGCCAAGAAGCCATGATAATGAGCCTTATTGCAGCTGGTGCAGATGTTAGCAAAACAGGAAGCAAAGACCATACGGCGGTATGGAGCGCCGCCTACAATGGCAATATGACAATACTAGAAGCACTTCTTCAAGCTCATGCGAATATCTTCCAAGCAGATGAAAATGGGTTCACCCCGCTTATCATCGCTGCTCAAAACAGCCATAATAATGCTGTAAATCGCCTCATACACGAAGCACAAACATACAGTTATGAGTACCAATACGATTACTTTAATGCCACGACAACCTTCGGCACCAATGCCCTCATGCAAGCACTCGTCAATCCTTGCTGCATCAGCAATAACCTTATTGAAATCGTAAACCTACTTATTCCTCTGACTGCCAACCTCAATCACAAAAATAACAATGGGGACTCTGCGCTCAAGCTCGTCAGCATGCAAATCCAAAAACTTTTAGCAAAAAAGAAAAAACCATGTTCCGATGACGAACACATGGAGCTAGATAAATCCCTCAAAATTCTACAGCTGATCAAAAAAACACTAAAAGCTTGCGGTGCTACTGAGTAGTAATTGGGCCAAAAATTGCGTACTGCAAAAGATATAAAACAATAGTTAATAGTGCTTCAAAATGGCCATCTGTAGCCGCCTGAAAGCTTAATGCCGACAAAAAGCGGTTTTTTGGTGAAATTTATTTTGACGAATACCATTTTTTCTACTATCATTCATACACAATAAAACGCGCCCTTACCGGCCGTGTATGGGCGAATAGCTCAGTTGGTAGAGCATCTGCCTTACAAGCAGGGGGTCACAGGTTCGAGTCCTGTTTCGCCCACCATACTTTGAAATCTTGTTCCCCGATAGCTCAGTTGGTAGAGCAAACGACTGTTAATCGTTTTGTCGCAGGTTCGAGTCCTGCTCGGGGAGCCAGTCTTAGCTCTAAAAAGCTTCTACTGAAAAACACCATTATCAGCTAACTCATATTTATTTTTGCTTCACGAAGGGGTCTCAACATGACCAACACAACACTAGAGACACTGACCACCACAACTCCTATCCAACCAATAGAAATAACTCCTGCGCCATCAAATCCTTGGCAACCGCTTACTCATGAAGAGAAACTTTTGGTTATTGCTGAGCTTGATTCACTGCAAAAAGATACCCTACAAACAAATATCATTCAGAACTGGGACTCAAAATATAAAATTTTGTTTAATGCCATCCAAGTACGCCTCGCAGTGCTTGCCGAGCGTCTGGGCTGTCTTACGCCCTGCTTTTATCTGCATTTTGGTGGCGGCTGGAACCACAATGCAGCGGCTACCATACAGCGAGATTATTCTAAGGCTATGCATATCGGCGTTGATTTTCTCCGCACCTATTTGCTTTGCCCTGAAGAAGAAAATAATCAAAAAAATCATGCCGTTTTTATGTGGATCATCGCTCATGAACTTGGTCACCTGCACGACACATTATTTTTTTCTTACGGAAAAAGACCATTTCTCTTTTCCTCAGCTCCTTCGGTATTTTTTATGATTCTTGGGCTTACCGCACTAGATACTCTTTCTCTTTTTGAAAAAGCAATTCTCTACCCTGTCGCTATCTGCCTAGGTACAATAACCCACATTTTACTGCGCCGTCACTTTGAATACAACGCAGACAAATTTGCAATCGGTATTGTTGATGAATTTGATCCAGAGCATCTTGCGAATGCTCTCAGTGAGATGAGCAAGCTTTCCGTAGCCGAGGGGCTAAAAGCACAAGACGCTCTACTGGCATCAATCACTGAGACAACACCAGGCTTTATGGGATTAGTTAAATGGGTATTTACCAAAGGATCTCTCTGGTACCAAAACATGATTGTCCGTGAATTCCATCCGCCTATTCACCGGCGCATTGCACGGATTATTAAATTGGCTCGCAAAAAATAGTTACCAATCAAAAAGCCCACTTGGTTTACAAGTGGGCTTTTTACAAAAGAAATATACGAATACTACAAGGCCCAACTTTCTCCAGAAATTGCAAAATCTAAACACTAAGCGATTAAACTTGAAGAGATCGTTTTAGATAGTAGCCAAAAAGTAGCAACTTTTAAAATTTCTATTGCAATGGATACATAATCAATGCCAACTCATAATTTAAACGACATATCATAAAGTTGGCAGGCAAACTAGACACATGAATCCAGAAACCCTTTTGCCATTTGATTTAAAAACGCCTATAATAGGCACTTAAAGGAACTTCTTACCGATATTAATACCGATAAGAATAATATAAATTAAATTTCTGGAGAGTGATATGCATTTTAAATTGATGTTAATCCTATCAATGG
>JBIIJF010000047.1:0-6763 GCA_044234015.1 Candidatus Babeliales bacterium | reverse complement strand
TTCAAGCTTCTCATAGCAAAAGCAGCAAAAACTACTGACAAGTATTTGCCTGTAGCAGATGACGAATATTTGCTTGTGGCAGAGCAGCACAAAACTCGCCTTGCCCTGCGACCTGTTCTTGCCTACGTTTCATTGCTTAAGCAGCAAGCACAGCTCCTACGTGAACGAGCTGGAAAGATAAACGAACTTGCTCGGCTACGCTACCTGTACCAAATTGGGGTCCTTGATCAAGATGATGAACTTGCACAACTTGGCATCCTAGAGGCTGATACAGGATACTTACTCAATGCACAATCCCTAGCAGAGTTCTTTCCTGCAGTACTGAGCAAACCCAGCAGCGTGCAAAGTATCAAACATGAAATTTGCTACAACGATACCTTGTACAAAAATGTACGTGCCCAACTGATTGATCAGTTAGCCATGATTATTAAACGGTCTCCTCATTTGCAAGAGAACATCGATGTATACCGCTACATGATTGCCTTGATGATGCCTGAACTACTCCCTGTGTTTGACCGCCTTGTGGCAATTCAAAAAGCAGTTGTATAAAGGAATTTACAGATAGGTATTAGCAGATGAACCTAGCCAGATCAGCAATTTTATGCATCATTGTATTACAAAATTGCCATAGCAGCTCATCAGCAACTGTGCTCGAGCAACCAGATATGCTTGAACAACTAGATGCTGCTATGGTTCCCCTTGCCGTCGAGCGCGAGCTACAGGACGTACAACACGATTTTACAACGCTTACACAGCATTGTTTTATACCACTCGTGCTCGACCAAGCAGGGGCTGATCAGCTCGCTCAAGAAAAAATCCTATGGGATTTGCTTGTTCGTAAGGCTGAAGCGCGGGCAATCGCAGCCCCCGCTGCTACGACCCAAATCATAGCCGTGCTGAATAAAACGGTTGTTGCACTCCAGTATGCGTTTCTACAAACTCAGCTACTGGCTCTTGGTAAAAAGCAATCATCCTACGCTCTCATGCAAAAAGGGCTCAATAAAAAAGAGCAACAAACCATGGTTCTCATGGTTTTACAAACAATGCTTGCAGAGGCCAACGCAATAGTTTGCACCCTGTCATCACACCGTGCAGACAATCATGCAAACAAAGACCTCAGTCACGATGATGCAATAAACACTGTTTTAGATCCTGCCTCCGAGGCCTTCAAAAAACTCATCGCTAAAACCTACGCCACCATATGCAAAAACCGCTTTCAGCGCGGTGATTTATTCAATGGCCCTTTCGACTGGCCAAATGGCATAGAGTTTGTTGTTGTTGGTGGTGGTACAAGCGCCCTTTTTGCTCTTTACAATAACTTTATGGTAGCCGATAACCACGGCACCTCTGGAGCAAAGCTTGTTTTACTCATAGGCCTCCTTTCATCATGCCTGGCTAAACGCAACCTCATCGCCATGAAAGACAACCTGTGGGATGCTGCGCGCACCAGATTATTTGAGATCCGCAACACACAAAAAGTGCTCGCCAAAGATATTCTTGCACAGCAACCAGCAATTATTGACGCATGGCTCAAAGCGCTACAGGCCTACCATGCCTACACCTCAAACCCAACACGCACAGCTGATGCCACCACACCCGGCGACAACAAAATGCCTATTGCTCAGGTGCTCAATACTATTGATGAGAGCATTATTTTGGTAAGTAATCGTATTAATTGTACCGATGCGCAATCTGTGACGGTAATACGATGCATTCTGGCCAACCTAAACAACATGCGCACCTCACTTGCCACTGCCAGCCTTGCAACAACGTTGCATACCGCAGCTCTTAAAGAGGCGTATGCTAAACATTGCGCCATTCTGCAGTCTGAAGGTTTTGCCGATATTGTCGTCAAACTCCCAGAACTGGCACAGCGCTATCAACATCTCGTCGAGCTCTTTTTCCAAAATAGAGCTGTTAATGATTGGTTCAGCCACCAGTCAAAAGAGGTTGTACAACTGCTGCAGTCTAATGTTTCCACCATGCGCCAAAACTGGTACCTGCTCAAACTGGGAAGACCAGAGAGCCCATCTGTAGATACGATGAATCAAATGGTCAGCGTACTTGAAGCCTGTGAAAAGCAGACAACATCATTTGCCTGGTTAAAAGAGCATATTCCCCCAGGACTAAAAGACAATCCAGTTTATAAATTCTTACTCTCGTCAGTCAGCAGTGATTTACTTGCCCCTGCTGGTGGCGGTGCTGTCAGCTTTTTCATTATTAACCGCATAATGGCGTGGCTTACAGGAAGCACAAAAACATCCCCAACCAGTAGCCACGTTAAAGATCTTTTAACCTTAGAAAAAGAACACCCCGTTATTTTTAATGAAATAGTCAAACAACACCCAGAAATTCTGGAACACCTGGTTCAACATTTTGCATCAAGGACACTTCCCACCGCGCCCACTGGCATTGCGCCAGCTGAGGGAAGCAGCCTTGATGCACAAAACCCGGCCGCAGCCCAGGCCGCACAACAGGACGTCACAACACAGACTGAAAAAATAGTCGTCACAACAGGTAAAACAACTTCAGAGACGGCAGAGGCTTAACAACGGCAGGGTGGTAAAGCACCGCATCTAGTGATACACTTAATGCTCTTTTGAGAACCAGTTTTTAAAAGGGACATTGATCCATGCTTTACCACCTTGCGTTGCACCTGCAACCTTACTACTCATTTTTCAATATATTCCACTACATAAGCGTTCGCGCAATGGGCGCCCTGCTCACATCCTTGTGCATAGCCTTTATCTGTGGCAACCCCTTCATTCGTTTCTGCCAAAGAAAATTTCGGAGCCAAGTTCGTGATTGGACTCCAGAATCTCACCAGAAAAAAAATAATACCCCAACCATGGGTGGCCTTTTTATTTTATTCGTCTGCCTTACTTCAAACCTTATCTGGTGCGACTGGACGGACAAACGTGTTTGGTTCTTTTGGCTCTGCTGCACGTGTTTTGGTGTCATCGGGTTTCTTGATGACTGGTCAAAGATTCTTGGGAAAAAGGGCATCAGTGCTAAAAAAAAGTTTTACATGCAGATCATGAGCGCAACGATCATCAGCGCCCTGTGGTACTTTTTTGTAAACCCAGACACCACGCTCTGTGTCCCCTTTTTAAAAAATCTACATCCTGCACTCGGTTTCCTCATAATCCCCTGGGCTACCGGCATTATGATAGCTACGAGTAACGCGGTTAATTTGACAGACGGCCTTGATGGCCTTGCCACCGGCCCCCTCTTGTGTAATTTTGCTACTTTTAGCATTATTGCCTACCTAGCAGGACATGCAAAATTTGCCTCCTATCTTTTCATCCCCTACGCAGGGACGGCTGAACTTGCTATTATCGGTGGGGCTATGATTGGTGCACTGCTTGGCTTTTTATGGTACAACGCCCACCCGGCACAAATATTTATGGGCGACGTTGGCTCCTTACCGCTCGGCGCTGGTCTGGCGCTGATAGCCATCATGGCGCGGCAAGAGCTTCTTCTTTTAATCTCCGGCGGCATTTTTTTGATGGAGACGGTATCCGTTATTTTGCAGGTACTTTCATTTAAATTTCTGGGGCGGCGTATTTTTAGAATGGCTCCCATTCACCATCATTTTGAACTGCTTGGCTGGCAAGAGACAAAGATCGTAATCCGCTTTTGGATCATCTCAATCATCCTCACGCTGTGCACCCTGCTAACGCTTAAAATACGCTAGCACCTAAAAATTCCCCTAGGAAAATGCCTAAAACATGCTACGATAACTTACGTCTTTTTATACAGATAGAAACACTTATGCAAACAAATATTCAGAAAATACACGCAGACCTCGTCGACCAATTGGCACAGGCAACCACCGTCAAACAGGTGGAAGATATCCGTGTCGCCTTTGTAGGAAAAAAGGGAAGCATTACCATGCTCCTCGGTCAAATGAAAGAGCTCTCGATTGAGGACAAAAAAACCATCGGTCCTGCCCTGCAAGCATTACGACAACAGGCAGACGAGGCTATCAACAGACGCAAAGAGATTATACAGCAAGACGATGCACGAATTGAGCAACAACGAATGCTTTCGTTTGACGTTACGATGGAAATGTCCAAGGCAAGGGCCGGGCACCTGCACCCCTATACTTTGTTTGTTGAAGAGGTACAAAATATTTTTCTGTCTATGGGCTATGAGATTTGGGATGGCCCAGAGCTTGAAACAGACTTTCATAATTTTGGGGCTTTAAATATCCCCGCCGATCACCCAGCTCGTGACATGTACGATACCTTCTGGACAACCACACCTGGCATGTTGATGCGCACACACACGTCAACAGTCCAAGTGCAAACCATGGAAAAACGTACCCCGCCATTTGCTGGTATTGCACCTGGCAGAACATACCGGCACGAAGCTGTTGATGCATCGCACGATTTTCAGTTCATGCAATGCGAGGGGCTCTTTGTAGCAAAAGGGGTAACGGTTGGAAATTTATTTGCCACAGCACAGACATTCTTGAAAGCGCTTTTTGAAAAAGAGACGCTTGATATTCGCATACGACCTGGCTTTTTTCCCTTCGTTGAACCAGGCTTTGAAATTGATATGCGATGTGTTTTTTGCAAGAACGGCTGCTCAGTATGCAAAAGATCAACCTGGATAGAAGTTTTCCCCGGTGGCATGGTGCATCCAAATGTACTACGCGCAGGTGGCATTGATCCAGATGTGTATACTGGCTTTGCTTTTGGATTTGGACTAACACGCCTAGCAATGCTGAAATACGGCATTGATGACATTAGGCTTTTGTACAGTGGAAAGGTGAAGTTTTTAGAGCAATTCTAAAACACACGCAGTAACGCTTAGAAAATGGCAAAAGGAGAGAGTATGATAACAAAAGCCATTATTCCAGCAGGCGGCCTAGGCACACGATTTTTACCAGCAACCAAAACAACGCCTAAAGAAATGTTGCCTTTGCTTGAAAAACCGGCCATTCAATACATTGTTGAAGAGGGCATTAAATCAAGCTTAAAAACGTTTATTGTCATCACCAATAAGCACAAGAGTGCTATTGAAGATCACTTTGACCCGTACCCAGAGCTTGACCAACATTTAGCGGCACACAAAAAAGACGAGCTCATTGATGGCGTGAATAAGATTATCAATAATGCTGATTTTATTTACCTACGCCAACGAGAGCCATTGGGCCTTGGACACGCAATTTGGTGTGCTCGCCATGTGATTGGGAAAGAGCATGTCGCTGTCTTTTTGCCAGATGACATCATCGCCAATACTGCAACTCCCTGCATGGCACAACTCATGCAAATTGCCATACAAGAAAAATGTAATGTAGTTGCGGTACAAGAAGTACCGATTGATGATGTTGGCAGCTACGGCGTTATTGGTGTTCGCAAACAATTTTCCCCAAATTTATTTCAGGTCAAAGAGCTGGTAGAAAAGCCACGCCCTATCGATGCTCCTTCAAATTTAGCCATTATTGGCCGTTATGTGCTATCCCCTAATATTTTTGGTGCACTCGGAGAGCTCCGTGCTGGCGTTAATGGTGAAATTCAACTCACTGACGCGATTCAGCACTTACTCGTGTCTGGTGAAAAAGTGTTTGCCTACAAAATTCAAGGGACACGGTACGACATTGGTACACCAATGGGGCTGCTCAAAGCGAATATTGATATGGCATTGCGCAATCCTAAGTACGCACAAACCATGATTGACCACTTGTCCTCCATCGATCGTGAGATGGTTGTTTTACAAGGAAAAGCACAAAATTTTGCTAAGACAAAAGCAGGTGGCACCTTAGCTCTGTAATTTTTTAAGTTCTGTAGCCATGCGGTTCCATTACCTTACGGTATGGGGCCGCATTTTTTTGTACTCATTTTTGCTTGCTAAAATTTCTGCATACACTATTCTGGCGATCATATTAAATCAAGAACACAAATATTTCTTGCAACCAGGACATTTTTTATTAACGCGAATTAAATATTGAAGGTTTTTTCATGAATGCATATCTCAAGTGCTTATTTCTTTGCAGTATCGCTACTTGGGGCAATTTTACATCTGGCCATGGCGCAACAACAATCACCATAAATACCGAGCGCGAGCCAGTTGAAATTTGCTGGACAGAAGGCCTCCCTGATGAACATAAACCAAATGACACAAATACTACCGTAAACTTAGATACAGGTATTGCAGATACTGCCGGTATTCATCATACAATTTATTCTGTCGATAGCCTCCATTATCACTTTGACAAAAATCAGACCAATCATATTCTAAAAATTATCGATCGCATGATTATAAAAAATGACACTAGAATGCTTTATGCTTTTCTTAACAAAAATTATCACCTGGAGCCATTTCTTAAGCATCTGGAGGCTGCACTGAAGTTGATAGATTCTAAGAAGGCTGCACTGGATTTTAAGGACGAAGCTCCCGAGTTCAGAAAAGTATTGGCTGATACCCGCTATAATTATTCTCGAGAATAATTATTTTTTACACACCAAGAATACACCACGCAGAATAAAATAGGGGCCGCTACAAATGTAGCGGCCCCTATTTTATTCTCACTTCCTGCTGTTCTAAACCTTAGAACTTTTTAATGCCCCGGTGAGCCCAGTAAGCACTAACTAATGAGTTCGATCCAGAGATCGCAATCAACCCATCACGCTCATCAACAAGACCCTTGGTTTGCGATACTGCTTCTTCTAGAGAAGCACAGGCTTTAGCCTTGACATTTAGCTCTTTTGCCATCATGGCAAGATCATTAACATCATGACAGGCAACATCACCA
>JBIIJF010000046.1:0-6788 GCA_044234015.1 Candidatus Babeliales bacterium | reverse complement strand
CCAAACATATCAAAGCTTTGCAGAAGAAGGGGCAGCAATAATGGATACCCTAAACAACATTCGGCCCATTCTGCCCCAAAATGGAAAAAATTGGAAAGTTGATTGGAGGGCTGAGGAAGATATAAAGGCAACTAAGTTGGCCGAAGATAGAGACAAGGCCCGATGGGCTAAAGCAGCTCTAGGCGGTAACCTTAGGAGTGCTGTAGCAAAAAACAAAGTTGAAGATGTTAAAACTTTAATTGCCAAGGGCGCTGATCTTGAAGTTATAGATTATTCGGGTATGACTTCTCTTATGGCAGCTGCAAAAAATGGCTATACCGAGATCGTCAACATGCTTATAAATGCAGGTGCTAATGTTGATGGCAATGGCCCATACTGCTCGACACCTCTTGTTTATGCTATAGAAAATGGCCATACTGAAATTGCAAAGCTTCTTATAACCAAGGCTAAGGATTCATGCAATTGGAAAGCACTTACTAGTGCTATAAACAACCACCACACTGAAATTGTAAAACTTCTTATAGCTAACGGTGCTACTAAAGGAAACCAGAATATATTCGAAGGTTATTTTCTTGATGCTGTATCTCAAGGCGACAATGAAATGGTTAAAGCTTTTATGATTGAGGCGGCTAATATAAGTCATTTGACTCTAAAAAAAGCTTCTATGGCTGCCAAAAGCTTTTGCTCTGCTGAAATTGTCAATGCTATTGAAGATCTTCAGAAAAAAACCAACCGTTAATTTCAGCCAACCGAATTCCGATTTTAACTGAGAAAAGAAAGCCAATTCGTTAACTCGAGTTGGCTTTTTCGGTTTTTTACACAATCTATATTTAGAACTTATCCGAAAATTTAATCTCAGTTGTAATCATCAAAAACTCGATACTGTAAGCTAGGATGAGGGAGCTGCGATACGACTAACAGCCAAAGCGTTGGTACAATATGTACACACCTCCCGCACACTAGGATTATAAGAGGTCCAAATAATCGTACCAAATGAAGGAATATACGAACACTAAAAAACCCAACTGCCTAGAGAGCTTGCAAAAGCTACACGCCAAAAAATTAAACTTGAAGAGAAAGTTTTTTCTGCCCGCCATCTAAAATTTTCTCTTCAAGTTTAATTCCTATGCATGCATAATCAATACCAACTCATAATTTTAAAGATGAAACCACATAATCATGAGAAAAACCGTTGCAACCATTACAGCCCTTGGTTTAGCACTAAGCCTTTCTTCTCTTTTTACTGCCACAGCCGATGGGGATATCAGTACAGTCATCACTCTCACAAGAGGAGACATTGCCAAACAGACCTTTAAAGATCCTGCTCATGCCGCCATCGTTAATGCCGCTAATAAAGAGCTTAGAGACGGCGCTGGGGTATGTGGCGCAATTTACCAAGCTGCAGGATGGCGAGAAAATCCGCACAGCAATCCCTTCCAGCTAACACCATCAGCCCCCTGTGCTGTTGGGGAAGCACGTGTAACTGAGGGTGGCAAACTAGCCCCGCTGCGCATTATTCATGCAGTTGGCCCCAACTGTAATGTGGATAACGAAAAAGTTGCACGAGCCGATCTACTAGGCAAAGCATACGCCAATAGCCTTCGTATTGCTGTTGAAAATGATATTACTGCTATTGCTTTTCCATGCATCAGCACGGCGATTTATGCCTACGCACCAGCAGAAGCTGCCCCTGTTGCTATTCAAACAGTCTTGGATTTTTTAAAAGCTAACCCAGGGCTTACTGAAGTGCGCTTTGTAGTTTTCGATAAAATAAACTACGATTTGTACGCAGCTCATCTTTTAGGTGAAACACAAATCAGCGCATTTTACCCAACTCCTACTGACGCCTGTGCAATCGCCTTAGAAAATCATAACGGAACAGATAGCTGTAAGCTTCTGTTCTTCAAACGCAGAATAGAAGACCATCGAGACAATCAAGCAGCTGGGGACGACGACAGCAAAACTAATTACACTGAAGGTGGTGAAGGCAGTGTTAGTGGCGGAGAAATGTCCAAAAAATAGGCAAGCTACCCCACGTACAAAAACAAGAGCAAGATACCTACATATTTGTGCATGGTAAAATGAAAACATCTTCATTATTCGCTATCAATCAGTACAGCTAGTATGTTATTATGCACAAACACTGTTCTGAAAGTCTTAACTACCTACGAGCCCTTGGGGGGATTGGTCATGGTGTTCAAACAAAACTGGGAAAAAACCGGCTCTCACACCCACATTGAAGACTCAACCATTCGTGCCCTTGTTAGCCATGCCCTGCCAGCAGATACGCTTGATTCGTATGCCATCATCTCCGGTGGCTGCATCAACAGCAACATCAAGCTTATTTTTACTACCAGAGAGCACCCGTTAATGCTCCGTGTTTATCTCCGCGACCAAGATTGCGCCTACAGTGAAAAAAAACTTGCAGCCCTCTTGCACGGCACACTACCCGTCCCTATGGTTTACTCCATTCACGATTTTGCTGGCTACCGATATGCAATTGTTGAATACATTCCCGGCATCACCATGCGTGAACTGCTCTTAGAAAAACCAAATGAAGATGCCGCCAGCGTTGTGCATGAAGCCGGTAAATTGATTGGAACCATGCAGAAATACCATTTTGAGCAAGCAGGTTTTTTTGATAAAGATCTCAAAGTTGTCCAACTCACTACGCCATACGACTATGTTGCTTTTATGGAACAATGCCTTACCAAGCCCAGTATCCTGAATACACTTGACGCTGCCACGCTCGAAATTATTAAAAATTTTGTCACGAAGCATCCCTCACTGCTCCCAAAAAATTCACAGCACAATCTTGTCCATGGCGACTATGACCCCGCAAACATACTGGTTCAGAAAATTGCTGGTAAGTGGCACATCAGCGCGATTCTTGATTGGGAATTTGCCTTTTCAGGCTCTTGGTTATGGGATGTAAGCAACATGCTCCGCTATTCTCATGAAGTACCAGCATGGTACGAAACATCTTTTTTACAAGGCCTAGAAGATACTGGCCTGCAGATGCCAAGCAACTGGCGCCAGAGCATTAACATGCTAAATTTACTCTCGCTGCTGGACATCTTGGCACGTAACCCAGCTAATGAGCGCCCCTGCCAACAAACAGATATTGTTGCCCTGATTAACCACATTGTCAGCACGGTTGCATAAATTTTATTTTATACACTCATACACCACGATTGGTGCTTTTGCATCCACTGCCGGTGTTTTATGATAATCCTGATATTTTTTGATCCCAGAAAATCCAATATCCCGCAGAATGGGGTCAAGCTCATCAAATCGATAGAGGTACTGACTAAAATCCTCTGCCTCTGTCTCAACCACCCTGCCATTAACTAAAGACTCGTACTGACACATTGAGGTAAACAACTGCGTTTGCACATCGTACGCAATACGTGCATTGATGGCAACCTTAGAACCATCTGACCGCAAATGTACCCCACGACGCCACACACCACAGGGCTCAGGTACCGAGAAAACGGTTTCAATCTCCAGCAAAAGTGTTCCACCTGGGGCAAGATGCTCAAACATTACAGCCAAAGCTGCAATAGCCTCAGCACGATCTATAACCAACCCCCATGAACCAAAAGGCACAAAAATAAGTCCAAAGCGCTTTGGACTTTTAAAATCTTGTACAAACTGTTGAGTAACTGGCGGAGATTTGTCGCTCAGGGCAGCGTATTTTTGCTTCAGGGTATGCAACATGTGCGGCGATGCATCAAAGCCCTCTATGGGCAACCTTGCCTGCAGCATGGGGATCAAAAAGCGCCCAGTCCCACACATAGGCTCCAGAATTGGTCCATGTGCTTGCCGAGCATAAGCCATGTAAAAATCATACTCTGGCCCGCCAGAGAGCATGGGTTTATCTAGATCATAAAATTCGGTACAGAGGCGCAAATAAGTCTTGAGGGGTTGGCGTGGCATAAAAATCCTTATCGTTCTTGATAACTCAGTATAGACCAAAGCAACCTAATTGTTGACCATTTGGATGAGAAAAGCAGACTTTGCAGAAGATTGAAAATACTGTTAAACTTGCGGTTTTGCCTTAAATATAAACCCGACATAAATACCCTGGATGCACACGTATGCGTACACTCACTGTATTAGCCGATTCCGAGCAAGATGGCGCCAACCCGAACCAGACACAACCAAAGCTGCGGAATTTTTCACTGGGAGACCACGGACAGTCGCCTATTCACCTCACTAATCCACTCCTTGTCGACATAAAACCAGTCGAATTTTACTACCCGGAGCAAGTCAGTATCGAGGTAGTGCACACCCAGTTCTCTGTTCAAGCAAACGTCACGACTCCTGGGGCATACATCATACTAGATGGCAATCGGTACGACTTACAGGGATTTCACACTCATGTACCATCAGAGCACCTGATTGAAGAGCGTAGCTACCATTTCGAGCTCCATTTAGTCCATCGCAATGTAGATACGGGTATTTTTGCTGTTATTGGTATTGTTGCAACAACAGATCCAGCACTTACAGCAAGTATTTTATCAGATGGACCGCTCGACCAATCTCTCAACAAAGACCTCCCCCTTGTTCCATTTATCGAAATTCTAAAGGCTGCAGAGCCTAAGAAAAAGACAGAGGACCAAGCCCCTCTGGGCAAAACGACCATCAAGATAGAAGATTTATTGCCCAAAGACAGGCGTCGCTTTCGTTACCTGGGCTCTTTTACCACGGCACCATACACCGAAATTATTGATTGGAACGTCATAGCGCAACCTGTGATTATGTCACAAAGTATGATTGATGCGGTCAAACGCTTTACTGGATGCAGTAATACCCGGGATATTCAGCCAATCAATGGCAGACCAATTGTTCTGGAAACTGGTTGTTCCGAGAAAAACAAAAAATAGCCATGAAAAAGGGCCCGCAAATTTTGCGGGCCCTTTTTGTGTACTATCAAAAAACTAGGCGTTAGTTGACCAGCACCTCTGCACGACGGTTAGGCGAGAGGGCCTTGATCAACGCTGGACGACTCTTAGCATCTGACCACACCACTGGGTGCTCATAGCCAAGTCCAACGGTCTTGATAGATTCAGCTGGAATGCCTTGCTCAATCATTTCATGCTTAACAGATTCTGCACGACGCTGAGAAAGAGCTAGGTTATAAGAAGCTGAACCGATTTGGCAGGTATGCCCCTCCACAATCACATTTTTACCTTCTTGAACAGCAGTCTTTGCAAGCATCACATCCTGAGCAACCACATCATGCTGGTCGGAACGGATGTCGTTTTTATTGAAATCAAAGCGAACTACCTTGAAAGCATACGCTGAGGCGTGGTCTGAATCTTGGGCCGCAATATCATTACGGTCAACTTCTAAACTAGCGCTCGCTACAAAATCGTTGTTTTGGTTAGTATTCAGACTGAAATCTTCATCAACAAAGGCTAACTCTGACACATTGTCATCAAATAGATTTTCTGTTTCATCCTTAAGAAGGGGAACGTCAGCAAGGGCAATTTTCTTATGCTTTTCAACAACCGGCTTGTTTTTGTCGCATTTTTTGCCACAACCAGCCATAGCAATGACCGCTAAACCGAGTAAAAGCGAAAACTTATTCATCTTTTCCACCGTATTCTCCTTCTTTAATTGGGAAATTCTCTACCTATTGCAAAAATCTTTAGGTATACTTGCCTGGTATACTAGAGTAAGATTTTAATAAACATCTTACTTATTTTTTTTGAAAAATCTACCTGCAATTCGTTCTAGAATGCTAAAAAATGTAACAAGGCCCGCACTGTGAAAAGAATACTCATCAACAAAGATTCATGGCAAACACGTGTTGCTATACTCAACAATGAGCGACTGCAAGACATCTACTTTGACACTCATAATAAAGAAGAGCTTGATCGCTGTTTTTTTAAAGGTCGTGTTTCCAAGGTATTGCCTGGCATCCAGACTGCTTTTGTTGATATCGGCAAACAAAAAGCTGGATTTTTGCACATTACCGAAATTGACCGGGCGCTTGCCATGGAAAAAGTCACTGAACACATGCAAGGCGAAGATGGTCGTGACGATTTCACCGACCGTGAAATTAAAAGCAATTTGGATGTAAACAAAATCTTCAGCGAAGGCGAAGAGATTTTAGTTCAAGTTATCAAAGAGCCTATCCATGAAAAAGGCGCTAAGCTCTCCACCTGCTACACTTTGCCAGGCAAATTTTTGGTCTTGATGCCAAACATCCCGCACCTTGGTGTTTCTAAAAAAATTGAAAGCCGCGAGACCCGTAGCAAACTACGTGAACTCCTGCAGGCATCGCTCCCTCCTGGCATGGGCGCCATTATCCGTACAACGGCAGAAGGCCGCGATCCACAAGATATCGTTAAAGACCTTGCTTTCTTGATATCAACCTGGAAATCCATACAGAAAAAATTTAGCAAAGCCTCTTTTGGTGATAAAATTCATGAGGACTTGCCAGTATCGCTGCGGGCTGTTCGCGATCATTTGGACGAAGATGTTGATATCGTCATTTGTGATGACCAAGAAGAACTACGCGCTATCCATAAATTCTTAAAGTTTATTACCCCTGAACATCTAAATAAATTACGCTACTACAGTGGCCCCCCTACTCTTTTTGATCGTTATGAAGTAGATAGCCAAATTGAAAAAGCTACCCAAAAAAAAGTCATCTTGCGGTGTGGCGGTTCTATTATTATTGAGTCTGCCGAAGCAATGACCGTTATCGACGTCAATACAGGCAGATTTATTGGTGGCTCAGGATCCCTTGAAGACACCATTTTAAAAACAAACCT
>JBIIJF010000045.1:0-6833 GCA_044234015.1 Candidatus Babeliales bacterium | reverse complement strand
CAAGCTTTTCAGCCTGCTCGAGAGCGCTCTTGCCCATTCCAGCAATACGTCGTAAGGCATGAGGAGTAAACGCGTACAGCCCAACATGTTTATAAAAAGGGATTTCAGCCATCGCCATGTCAACAGACTGGCTATCTCGCACGCACGGAATAGCTGACCGAGAGAAACACAATGCCTGGCCATTCTGCGCAGTTATCACTTTTGCAATATTGCGCGCTGCAATATCCGCACTATTTTTAATTCGTGTTTTTAAGGTCCATGCATCTTGCCCTGAAGCATCAATTGATTGGAGTAAATCGTTAATCATTGCCTCATGAATAAATGGCTCATCCCCCTGCCAATTAACCACAATATCCGCATCAATTTTTTGATTTAGGATTAGCTCAACAAGGCGGTCAGTCCCGACAAGGCATGAAACTGACGTGAGAACCGCTTTGCCTCCAAACGTCGCAACACAATCAACCAAACGCTGGTCATCAACGGCAAAAATAACATCATCAAACAACGTTACTTTTTTTGCCGCATCCCAGACCCATGAGAGCAATGGACGCCCCTGTAGGGTGACAAGCATTTTTTCGGGAAAGCGATGTGATGCGAGTCTTGCAGGAATTACACATACAATTTTTTTATTTTTATACATGAGAGACCTTTGCAGGGTAGGGCTGTAACATAACCATTTTAAAAACCAATGTTTGATGATATGATGCGCCAGTCTACTCTATTTTGTTTCAAAATACACATGTGATGAAAGGCCAACGTAATGATTGGGCAACAGTATTTATCGGTAAAAAAATCTGGTCCGCTCCATGGATCTATACATCTGTACGGTGCTAAAAATGCTGTTTTAGTTATTATGACCTCACTCATTCTAACTGATGGCATTTCTGTGCTTGAAAATGTGCCGAACAATACAGACGTTCAGCTAATGAGTATGCTTTTGCAGCACCTTGGAGCAACTGTCACCTTTGATAATGTCGCCAAGCGCCTGACGGTAGACACAAGCACGATTACAAAATACGATGTCCCCGCTGACATTATGAACAAAATTAGAGCCTCTATTCTTGTTGCCGGTCCGCTACTGGCCCGATTTGGTATTGCTAATGTTGCAATGCCCGGCGGTGATTTAATTGGCATGCGACCTATCAATTATCACCTAGACGGTTTTAAACGATTGGGCGCTGTTATTGATGTTCAACCACCGTTTATCTCTGCGCGCATACAGCAAACACCGCATCTAAAAACATTAACGAGAATTAGTCTTGATTACCCAAGCGTTGGTGCTACTGAAAATATTTTAATGCTTGCTTCTCTGAGCCAAACTGAAACAACCATTATCAATGCTGCAATAGAACCTGAAGTAGTAGATCTTATTGATGTACTCAAGAAAATGGGTGCCCAGATCACCATTGGGCATGCAACAATAACCATCCGTGGTGTTGATAAACTCAATCCCATCCAGCACACCATCATCCCTGATCGCCTTGAGGCAGGCACATTGTTGCTTGCCGCAGCCATCACCGGGGGATCAATCAGCATCCCGAATGCCAGGGCAGATCATTTAGATATTTTTCTTGATAAGCTTCGAGCAATGGGACACTCTATTACAACAGGTTTTGAAAACACCTCTCACGCTTCTCCCTTAGGAATTAGCATACAGGCAACAAAAAACCCAATGGCAATCACCGTTAAAACAGCCCCTTACCCAGGCTTTCCAACAGATTTACAACCATTAATCATGGCCGCATTATGCACAACCCCTGGGATTAGCACTATTGAAGAGACTGTGTACGAAAACCGCATGTCCCATGCAAAAGAGCTTTGCAAAATGGGTGCACAGATCAGTATTGATGGTCAGTTAGCAACTATCCGTGGCGTCGACACCCTCTATGGGAGCCATGTAATTGCAGCCGATGTACGAGCATCTTCATGTCTGCTACTCGCAGGGCTTGCTGCGGAGGGGGAGACAAACGTCGTTGGTATTAGCCACTGGTTACGGGGGTATGATAATCTAGATGGAAAGCTTGCAAACCTTGGGGCGCCAATAAAATTGATTGTAGATGAACAGCTTACCGCTGAGCAGCGCCAGCAGAAAGTTCAGATATCTCTTTCGTAATAAGCGCCTGACGCATTTTATTGAACTGCCGCGTTAGCCGGTCAATAATTTTTTCTGCATTCTTGGTTGCACTCTCCATCGCCAAAAAGCGGGCAGCATACTCAGCTCGCATCGCATGGAATAATAACTGAATAAGCAGGCCACGCAAATAGCCTCGTGCAACAAAATCTAACGTATCTTGCTTAGACTGCTCCCACAAAAGTGGCGCCTGTTGATTTGCCGAGTTGCCAGGTCGAGGCATCTCCACACCAAAAGGCAACACCGTTGTTTTCGTAGGACGTTGCACAAAAAATGACCTGGCTTCGCTAGAAAAAAAAGAGACAGATGAGTAGACTTGTGGCCCAAACAGTGTCCTCTCGATAAGCTCATCAGCTAACGCAAATAAATTGGGGCTGGAAAGTTCTCCATAGGTTGCCACAAGGCGCGTATTACTGTATTTAGCAAGTAACCCACTTGTTTTAAAATACGCAATCGCCTTTGCTCCAATAAGAATAAATGACGGCCTTTGGTGAGCTTCTAAAAATATTGCTTCTTCAAGATAGCGAAAAAGATTTGCATTTAAGCTGCCGCACCACCCTTTTGTCGTTGCAACAATAATAAACAATGGGTTCGAGTCGAGGACATCATACGGCGCAAGTACTGGATTTTTCCAATCATGGCCGTGAGCAAGGAGCTGCTCAAAGAGATTTTTCAATTCCTTAGCATACGCATCAAGCGACGGACGAGCCTTTTCCAGCTTGTTATAAAAAGACATAGAGATCAATCGCATGGCATGAGTGATCTTTTTTGTTTTTTGCACAGAGCGTATTTTTTGGCGTAAATGAGCAAGTTGTGGCACAAAGCACCTTTAAAGAGCTGTTATGTATTGCCTGTCTTGACTACAGACGTAATACTGGTAAGGTACCAAAAAACCAAAAAAATTTACAATCATTCCGGGGGGAACATGATTATTCTTATTGATGGCTATAATTTATTGAAACAAATCTTCCCACTCAAAAAACATATTTTGGATGCCCAAAAGAATCTTTTTATTCAAAAACTTGGGGCTTACAAAAACCATAAAAATGCTCAAATACATGAAATAATAGTCGTTTTTGATGGTGGCGCCTCAACACATGCTACACGCACAGTGAAGTACGGCATCGTAATTTTATACAGTGGAATTAAAAGCTCTGCTGACGACTGGATCATAGATTTTACCACCCACAATAAAACCAAAGAGCTTCTGGTGGTAACACTTGATCGCAAGCTTAGAGATATTGTGCAGAATAATAATGCTGATTGCATGAGTGTTTATGATTTTTATACACTCATGACTAATGTTATTGCCTTATCTGGAGGTGTTACCGAACCGATAAAACCAGCAGATTTAGTGATTTACACCAACAGCGAAGTCGATAAAAATGACAACCCGTACAAAAATGGGCTAGATGACCTCATGATTGAAGCAAGCCTTTTAGTAGAAAATAAACCAGACCAAAACAGCACTAATAATCGCTCCAGCAGGGGCAAAACATTATCAAAAATAGAAAAAGAGTTTATTAAAAAAATAAAAAAATTGGGCTAAGCAATGAAAATTACGTATCTAAAGACAGATCTTCCAGTCATTGTAAAAGATCATCTGCTACCGCGCCTACAGAAACTTAACCTCATAACTTTTACCGGAGCACTTGGCGCCGGCAAAACAACCATAATTAAAGAAATACTTGTACAATCTGGAGTCACAGAACTTGTCACCAGCCCAACGTTTGCTTATGTAAACACCTACTCATCACCAACTAAAATATTTCACCACTTTGATCTTTACCGCTTAGATTCTCTAGAGAGCTTTATTGATGGTGGTTTTGATGAATACTTGCAAGATGAAAATGCTATTAAGTTAATCGAATGGCCACAGATCATCACGAGCCTGCTTACAAGCTCTTCGTTTGCCAAAAGACATTGCCAGATTAGTCTCCAGCACCACCCAACTAAAAACTCTATGCGCATTCTTGATATCCATGACTAACACAGTTATTTTTCAACCTGAAATGCATCGCAAAATAAAAACATAAAATCATCACATATAGGCACTACTTGGCCCATCTCTTTTGTTTTATGGGTCTTTTATTAAAAAAACCATTGAAATCTTTAACAAAATAACTATCCTTATTAGCACTTGTAAATTTGAAATGCAGCCCCTAGCGGGGAGGTTCCCGAGCGGTCAAAGGGGACGGACTGTAAATCCGTTGGCTCAGCCTTCACAGGTTCGAATCCTGTTCTCCCCACCAGCTTCGTTTCAAAAAACAAGGAGGCAATCAGCTTACCCTGGTAGCAAAAGCACTAAGGAAGTATGTAGCCGTGACATGCACGTAACCATGCGGGAATAGCTCAATTGGTAGAGCGTCAGCCTTCCAAGCTGAAGGTTGCGGGTTCGAGACCCGTTTCCCGCTCCAAGCAAGAAATAAGCTGGCGTAGCTCAGTTGGTAGAGCAGCTGATTTGTAATCAGCAGGTCGCTGGTTCAAGTCCAGTTGCCAGCTCCATTAAAATAGCATATACTGCTCTCAAATGCAGTAGTATGTATGCTATGTTTAATGCGATTATTCTTGCATCAAAACAATTAGCAGAAATGCTTTCTGTGCACCTTACGGTTCATATTTCGATAGTACTTTAAATTTGATGTAGAAGCCCACGTAGCTCAGTTGGTAGAGTGCCACCTTGGTAAGGTGGAGGTCACCGGTTCAAGCCCGGTCGCGGGCTCCACGAAATGCGGATGTTGCGAAAGTTATACAATGGCAAAAAACAGAATCATCGTTCATCTAGAATGTGGTGGATGCGGTCTTAGAAACTATAGCAAGCGTGTTTCTAAGAAACGTGAGTTCGGCAAGCTTGCACTCAGTAAGTATTGTGCAAAATGCCGCAAGCACGCTGCGCATAAAGAAACTAAATAGTGGCAATGGGTCAGTAGCTCGAACTGGTAGAGCGGCGGACTCCAAATCCGCGGGTTGGGGGTTCGAATCCCTCCTGGCCTGCCAACAATATAGTTAAGTGTTACGTGGAGAAGCTGTAATGAGTAAGTTGGTGTCCTTCTTGAATGAAGTAAAAATAGAACTCATGAAGGTTAGTTGGCCTAGTCGCGAAGAGTTGATTGGATCAACGATAATTGTGTGTATCCTGGTTGCCATTTTTGGTGCCATTTTAAGCGGTATGGATGCCGGATTTAGTGCTTTTATTAAAAGCCTAAGTCAGTAATTGAATTTAACAAGTAATATGGTTACATAATGAAACGCTGGTACGTTGTTCAAGTTTACACTGGGTTTGAAGATATCGTTAAAACAGATATTGAAAAACGTGCGCAAGAAGAAGATCTGCAGGACCTTTTGGGGCAAATTCTTATCCCTGCAGGCGAAGTAACTTCTTTTTTTGCTGACAATAAAAGCAAAAAAGAAAAGATATTCCCTGGTTACTTGGTGATTCAAATCGAGCTTACTGGCGACATGTATCGTCTTGTTTCGTCAACACCACGCGTAACACGTTTCTTGGGCGGGGAAAACCCTGTGCCCCTTTCTGACAAAGAAGTTGAACGCATATTTGCTCAGATTTCTGGCAAATTGCTCGTTCCCCACGAAAAAACAACCTTTATTGTTGGTAGTGAAATTCAAATTGCAAGTGGTCCGTTTTCTGGTTTTGTGGGTATTATCGACAAAGTTGATGATGATCGCGAGAAGATTACCGTTATGGTAAGTATTTTCGGTCGCCACACTCCTGTCGAATTGGGTTTTGATCAAATTAAAAAGTAATTTTAATGTCTTAAAGGTAGGCAAACCATGTCAAAGAAAATAAAAGCCAAAGTAAAATTACAACTGCAAGGCGGCGCTGCTAATCCAGCTCCTCCGGTAGGTTCTATGCTTGGTCAGCACCAAGTAAACTTGATGGATTTTTGTAAAAAATTCAACGCAGCAACAGGTAGCCGTAAAGGCGAAACCGTACCAGTTTTGGTTACGGTCTACACAGACAAAACGTTTGATTTTGTCCTTAAAACACCACCAGTTTCAGAGTTACTTCGCAAGAAGTCCGGTGTGCAGCGCGGAGCTAAAACCCCGGGCAAAGAAGTTGTTGGTACCGTTTCATGGAAAATTATTGAAGAGATCGCAAAAATCAAAATGGCTGATCTTAACGCTATTGACATGGATGGAGCAAAAAAAATTGTTGCTGGAAGCGCTCGTAGCATGGGCCTTTCTGTTGTTGATTAATGTTTCTATCACCAAGTCGAACTGGATATGCTATGAGTAAGCAAGGTAAAAAAATATTAAAGGTTAGAGAAAAATTGGCTACTGCCAATCTCGTTAACTGGGAAAGTTCTCTAGACTTTATCTGCAAAAACACAACTGTTAAATTTGACGAATCAGTAGATGCTGACGTTGTTCTTGGTATCGATCCTGCAAAAGGCGAGCAAACTGTCCGTGGGTCAGTGTTGCTACCACACGGAACTGGTAAAAAAGTTCGTGTTGCTGTATTTGCAAAAGGCGAGTACGAAGAGCAAGCTAAAAAAGCTGGTGCTGATTATGTTGGCGCTGAAGATTTAATCGAAAAAATTGAAGCTGGTTGGTCTGACTTCGAAGCTGCAGTTGCAACTCCTGACCTCATGGGTCTTGTTGGACGCGTTGCTAAATTTCTTGGTCCACGAGGCCTGTTGCCTAACAAAAAAGTTGGTACCGTAACTTTTGCCGTTGGTGAGAT
>JBIIJF010000044.1:0-7062 GCA_044234015.1 Candidatus Babeliales bacterium | reverse complement strand
CTTCCTGATCGGATGCACAGCCGCTCTGGCACAACATTACATAGCCTGCAGAAAGCGTTTGTAGCGGATACCAATAGCCATAAACCCTGCCACCAAGTGCTGCAAGT
This sequence comes from Candidatus Babeliales bacterium, assembly GCA_044234015.1. Lineage (GTDB taxonomy): Bacteria > Babelota > Babeliae > Babelales > RVW-14 > CAIKAH01. Next base: position 6,955 of record JBIIJF010000044.1, on the reverse strand, counting down.
ACACCAAAAAAAGCCTGCTGCATGCACATTGCAGAAATACCAACGGCCGTCCAAGCTGCAGCTGTTAGAATAATATCTGATGGCAAACAAAACCCTAATGCTGCAACAAGACCGAGGCCACAGTACACTCTCAAAAGCCAAATGTTAAAGCAGTTGGCAGAAGCCGCATTTTTTTTAACGAACGATGATGCTGCATTTAGACGACGCAACAACATCAAAATGGGAAAACTTGCTCCAGTTAGGAGAAGCGGCAAAATTGGGGTTGATGACTCTTCTAAAACCTTTGCACTCAACAATAACATGCGAACTGAAACAACTGGCCACACCGTGTAGATCAAATAACTTACCCAAATAATCGCAATAATCGGCAAGTGTGCAAAAGCTCCCCAGAGCCGCTCAGACATTCTAAGATTTTTCACTACGACATCCTCCCCCTTTTTAAATTAACAATTTGCCGCACATTGCTGATGGCACTGGTAGGCCCATACTGGTAAGCAGCGTTGGCGCCACCTGTGCAAGACTATTTTCTGGCAGATTTTCTACACTAAATCCTGGCCATTTGTGTAGTATTTTTAGCTTTTTACTTACAAAAACAATCGGCACTGGATTTATAGTATGTGCCGTCACAGGCTTGCCAGATTCATCTAACACATACTCAGCATTCCCATGATCAGCAGTAATGCACAATGTTCCACCAAGCCGCTCAACTACTTCATGATATAAAAGCGCTAACTGCTGGTCGATAATTTCACAGGCCTTGATGGTTGCTGCTAAATCTCCCGAATGTCCAACCATATCTGGATTTGCAAAGTTAACGAGGTAAAAAAAAGCAGGATCAGAACGCAGTGATTTTATGAGCGCTGCAGTAATCTGATGCGCTGACATTTCTGGCACGGCAACATATTTTTTTGTTTTAATCGACGGCACCAAAACGCGTTCCTGGAATGGTAAAGCTTCCTCATGCAACCCCTGGAAAAAATAGGTTACATGGGCATATTTTTCTGTTTCAGCTATCACAAATACTTTCTTTTTGTGCTCTGCTAAAACATGCAGCAAGGTATCATTAAGCTGATGTTGCTCAAAAAGAATATGTTGATTAGGGGCCGTAACCATGCCATTAAACGCAATTGGGCTCAGAAAAAAGGCTAGCTTGTCACCATCGTTTTCAGGTGCCATAAGAGCGGCTGCCAATTGCCGTGCACGGTCTGGCCTTGTGTTAAAAAATATAACACCATCACCTGGTCGGATAGCCCCAGCCTCTTGCAAAATTGCTGGCACAACAAACTCATCTGTCACTCCATGGCGATATGATCGAGCAAGTACTTCTCGCCATTTGCTCGTTAATAATGGCACCTGCCCGCGCAACATTCGCATGGCAAGCGCTGTGCGCTCATGATTATTGTCACGATCCATTGCATAAAAACGCCCCTGCACGGAAGCTATTGTCCCTCGACCAAGGCTCCTGAGAAGATCCTCAAGTCGCTCAAGAAACCCAACAGCAGAACTTGGGGGCACGTCCCTACCATCAAGAATAGGATGAATAAAAATCTCTGTTTCCGTCTGCTCTGTACATATTTTTAGCAACTGGTGCAGATGGCCCTCATGACTATGTACCCCGCCATCTGACAATAGCCCAAGCAGATGAATTCGCCCGCCAGTCTGAGCAACGCTGCTCAGGCATGTCGCGATAGCTGGATGCTGAATGCCAATAGGCGCAGCAAGCAACTCATCTAGTCGCAGCAAGGTTGATGGGACTACCCGTCCCGCCCCAAGCGTCATGTGTCCTGCCTCAGAATTGCCAGGAATCCCCGGCAACAACCCAACAGCTGAGCCTGAAGCTTGCAGTAATTGTCCTGGGTAGTTATTACAAAAATTGTGCCACAATGGCATATTGGCCAACTGAGTCGCGTTCCCTGTCCCCACAGGCGCCCAACCAAAGCCATCGAGTACTACAAACATTGTTGTTTTATCCATGGTTCCCCCCTGTTTGCATAACTTCTTTTACAAGACGGCCCTGTAAAGCTATACTTCACGACATAATGATAAGAAAAGAGAGTGGGTTAGGTAAAGAAACTACTAATTTGAGGGGGCTGCAATGCTCGGAAAATTTCTTTTTGCATTTTTTATAGTTTTGGGTTACACCAATCAAACAACCGTTAAAGCAGAAAATGATGGCGTAACTGCAGAGCCTGCCGTAAGTGCTGAAGCTGTCAGTTCTTCAGCTGAAGCATGCGGCGATTCTATGGATCTTTCTGAAGAAGACGCTAACGAGCTGCTACGCGCACTTGACGCTGCTCCTGAAAAACTTGATATGTCATGGCAGAACCAGGCTCGCACCATGCTTGCTGTTACTAAAGCAAAATGCGCTGATGCTTGGGAAAATAACAGAACAGAAGTAATAGCTGGTGTTGTTGCTACCGTTGTTGTTGGTTATTTAATTTACCACTGCTGCAGTTCAAGCGCTCGGCAAACATGAGTCAAGCACACCTTTTTGCCTTGCACTCGTCACAGCTGCCAAAAAACGCTCCCTGCGATGGCGATCTGATACATTTCGCAGACCAGGGGCTGCAAGGACGAATTACACACATTCTAAGACTGCGTGCTGGTGAGCAGGTACAATTATTTAATGAAGAATACAACATGGTGCTCTCAATCGATGAGGGCACCATGACTAACAAAAGAGGAAAGATCAGTGGCCTGGTTACTATCTGTAGCCCACATACCCCCGTCTCCCCAGAACTTGCTATTTTTGTTGGGTTAACCAAACGGGAAGCGTTTGAAGAGATGCTCTACGCCAGTGCTCAAATGGGCATTACGACGATTACACCACTTCTCACTGAGCGTGTTCACAAAGCATGGATTGCAGAAAAAGATTCTGCTCGATTTGCTAAAATTATGATTGCTGGATGTGAGCAAGCAAAGCAGTTTGTCATCCCGCAAATTAAGACTCCCCTCACCTTGCAACAAGCTCTGGCGATCAAACATACCGGTTATTCATTCATGTGTGATCCTACGGGATCATCACTTTTACAGGCAATACAACATGCAGCAGCACGGCCACAAAACATGCGCCTTTTTATTGGGGCAGAGGCTGGATTTAGCCCTTCTGAAGAAGATCTTTTACGCAAGGCTGATGGCATCACGCCGCTTTCTCTTGGCAAAAGCATTCTAAGAAGCCAAGATGCCTTGAGGCTGATTGCAGGGGCACTGCGCAGCCTCAGCTCTTAATGCCCTGAATCGCAAACGTCTGTGATTTTAAATAGGCTGGAACGAGCTTTGTTGTGCGCTCACCCTGTTGCCATTTTTCAAACCCACAAAGGCCAATCGCTTCCGCTGATGGTACAAGTAAATCACTCACCATTAAAACTGAGAAAAGAGGCTTTAGGACCTCTAGGACTTGAGGATACGCCACCACACCATTCCCAAAAACAACTACTGGCTCACGCGTTGCCTGTGCACCTAAAAAATCTGTCAGCGCTTCATATTTTACGCACCCAGCTGTCACAATCGCTTTTCCTTTGGCATACGCAACGTACACATCATTATTAAAAGCATTCAACAGCACAAGAGAATATGGCATGCCACCTTGATAAGCAAGGCCTTCAAAACTGGTTACGCCAACCAAAGGGATTTTTGAAGCAAAAGCGATTCCGTTGACTGTTGCAATAATGACACGCAATGAGGTGAATGCACCCGGCCCAATATCAACGGCCAGAAAAGCCATTTCTCGCAAGGCAAGTCCTTGCTGCACAAGGAGATCGTTAAGCATTGGGGCTAACAAGGAACTTGCTCGTTGCTCATCATTTAAAATAGAGATGAGGCACTCATTATTCTTAAAGAGCGCAATAGCAAGCGTTTTGTAGGTCGCCTGAATAGAAATAAAAAAAATATCTGTAGTCATTAATCGCTATGTCTTTTTAATTTTTGTCGCTGATAAAAAATACTAAAAGCGTCATCTTTAATCGTATTTTCACGCTTTTCTATAATTTTGCCACAGTTCAGGCATTTCCAGCCTTCAAAGTTAATGAAATGGTCAAAAAATGACTGCATTACCATTAAGCCTAAGCATTTAGGACACCTCATGCTTATCTCCTTTTTCGTAAGCAATTGCAACCTATTGGCATAGGTCTTTGGCAATAATCTCTTACCCTAACATAGCCTATTGTACAGCTTCTGCCAGTTTTATGAAGTAGCCCCCACGGCTGGCTGCCGTGAGCGGAGCTCTTCTTCAAGGCTGGCTCGGTTAATTCGCTCTTGATCTATGGCTTTTTTTTTATTGCTTTCTTGAAACTTTGGGGAGGAAATATCATTATTTTTATTCACTCCTTTTTGAATACTGTCATTAGCCCGCGCCTGCATTTCTTTGCCTATTCGTTCAATAGTACTCTTTTGCTCGCGCACAACAATCTCTAGCTCAGCCTTATCTTTATTAAGCCCTTCTACGATTGGGTTCATTTTACGCAACGTCGCGTCCTCAACTTTTTTTGCAATTTGGTCTGCCATGCTACTAACTTGCTTACTCGACTCTTGCTGTACATTTTTCACTGCCTGCTTAAGTTCCAGCTCTTCTTTCTTGGCAAGATCACGAGTAATTTCAAGCTGCGCATTACGAAGTGCTAAATCTTTTTTTACTACAGCCGCAGCCTCTTTTTGCTCTTTGGCAAATAATTTGTTGCACAAAATATCGGCGATTATTTGACAATCAGTCTCAGTTAAAAAAGTAGGCCCTGGCTGGCCGCCTGCTTCAACCATACTTTTGTTTTTCATTACCCTTGCCTGCACATCATACAATGCAAGGAGCCTTGGTTTTGCCATATCAGGAGCATTAATGCCATGCAGTTTTATTTTTGCTATAAGGAATTCACTAACCTTGTGATAGGCCTGTACAATATTTTTTAAAGCATGCGCTTTTTGGTAAAGAAGGAAATAGCGCTGATCGGACGAACGTTTTATTCCATCAAGCGTCGTTGCAAACCATGCTCGCTGTTTTTTAAACGTTTCAAGAAAATGAGGAACTTCTTCAGCTGTTTCGCCCTCTTTAACAATTCTTTCAATGGTATCCATATTGGCAAAAAATTCTTCTCGCAATCCCTCTTTCCAGGCTTTCTTTTGACGTAATGCTGAGTCATCAAGAAACTCTTGCATAATTTTCTTACGCTGAGCCGCCTTAATTTTTAATGCGTCCTCTTCTGCTTGCTGAATAAGCGTATCTACGGCCTCAGCTGTCCGCTGCTTAAGTCGCTCAACATGCTCGTAAGCGTTACGAGAAAAATCAAGCGCTTCTTCGTGTGCATCGGCCAACAGTTCTTCGGTTTTTGCCAAAACTTTGCTAACCGCGCGCTCACCCTGTTTTTTAATATCTTCTCGTAAAAAGCGCTCACTTTCAGCAAGCTCCCTGAGCAATAATGATGCCTCTGCCTTGCTTTTTTCAACTACTTCAGATGCTTTCACTTTACCAGCATCACCCATCTGCTCAACAAGCTTAATGACGGAGGCTACAAGAGAAATAGGCAGGCAGGCCAACATCACTAGCAACAAGAGTAAATTTTTATTCATAAGCCGTTTCCCCTAAGGTATATTTGCATATTATTATAGAGCTGTTGCCCAACTCAAGATAATTGTGGAAGAGTGCAATACATGCAAGCTTGAACAAAATACTAAGGAGCTGTCATGAAGAGCCTAAAGTGGCACAAAAACACACCTGTTGTCGCGCTGCTCATTATCAGCCTTTTGCTGACTGTAATAATTTTCACCACAATTAAACTCAACAATGGCCTAATTCCGCCCCCAAAAAAAACCACCATGACTATTTTTGTTCATGGCTCATTTGGGTCACTCCTTGGCTTTCTCAGCCTTGGTGATGTTTTAAGCGACCGCATTTCAGGAACAACCTATCGGAACGTTACCAAAAAAATGCGGATGGATGATTTTTTTTTCAAAGATCAGCCGATCCTGGACCGTGGTTTAAAATATATAAAACCAACGCTCTATCCAGCAGATGTTCAGAATAGAAAATACGCCATCTATCCGGTAGCCAAGGCCTATGAGCTGATCGCACAAGCGGTTAGTCCCCATCAAGAGTCTGATTTATTTTATACTTTCGGCTGGACGGGCACCATCAGCCAACATAGCCGCCGCTTTGAAGCAGTGCGCTTCTACAACGCTTTAACCGAAGAGCTTGCGCGACTACAGCGGCAAAATGTAATTCCTAAGATTCGGATGATTGCCCATTCACACGGAGGCAATCTCTGCCTCAATTTGGCGGCCATCCAGACTATTTTAGAAACCAATATTTTTGACAAAAACCACCTATTCAGCAAAGATCCTGATGAACAAGAGTCTATTGTCAAAATGCTTGAAATCTTTCAAACCCTCAACACCCAGGAAATTGCAAAAATGCGGCCGGATCAAAAAGCTTATGACTACCTGCCAACAACGTCTGCTTTGCACATCGATGAGCTGATTATGCTGGGCACACCAATTCAACCAGAGACTGAGTCTTTTTGTTACTCCCCTCTCTTTGATACTGTTTACAACCTTTATTCTGATGAAGATATCGTACAGAAAATAGACTGGGTTTCATCCAAAAAAGGCCTAAGTAGCGCACGCATTACCAAAGCAAATCAAAGAACAGGGAAAGCGGCTCACCTCAAACAAGCAAAAATTATTACGCATATCGAACAAACAAATAACCCACAGACGACACCTGCTTCAGAACAATCTATGCTGCAAGACCTTTTAGCTGGTAAAAATATTTTTGCTCGTGGCAGCGCAGATCCAACACATAAAGAACTCTGGTTTTTCACCTGGCAAGATGATCCTCATGGGTTTAATTTGCCCATAGCACCACTACCAATTGTAACGCTCATTCCCATGATCACGCAGGCCTTGCAAGAAACAAAAAGTAATGATGTAACCATAACGCTAAAACAGACAGATACATCGTTTAGCGTTA
>JBIIJF010000043.1:0-7299 GCA_044234015.1 Candidatus Babeliales bacterium | reverse complement strand
AGCCATTTCCAGAGCTTTTAGATCTCTTTTATGATCACTGCCAAAACGAGCCAAAAAGCCCCTGCTCGCAATCCTTTTTTCTAACTCAGCAATAGTCGCCTTTTTGCTTTTGCTTTCTACGCGCAAATTTTTATAGTTATTTTGGGCATCACTACGATTCGCAGCCCCTCCCACATAACCAGTATCTCTCAAATTCTTTTGAGCTGTTTGTAATCTTTTTACATGGCCTTTAGCATTTGCGACAGCAGCTTGCTCTTCACGGCTAGCTCCTTTCATAGTAGATAATTTCCTTTTCCGACTTTCAATTTTAGTCGATGCCAAGTCGTCAAGACGCTGCTTAGGCTTTGCTCTACGAGTAGCCGCCAGCTCTGCCCCAGCTAATCCCAAGAACAAAGCCATGATTGCCATACTTTTTTGAACCTTCATAGAAAAAATCCTCGCATAGAATTAATAATTATTTCTAATTGAAATTTAACATGCCGAGATAGGCAAATGCAATGATTTTGCATGGCTTTCCCAAATACTTTTATCCACTTTGCTGCCTAGTTAAACAAAAAACACTCATTCAGAGGTTCCTTTCTTGCCCTTTGTGACATAGTTTAGGATCAGGGAGGTACTATTTCTTACTGTCCCACCACAAAGGAGTTCATTATGCAAAACTTACGATTACTGGCAGCAGCGCTACTTCTATGTTGCTCATCACCACGGCTAAAACCAGCTGGTAGTGATTATGCAACTCTTAACCGTCAGGCAATTTCTAAACATCGTGGAAGCCTGCAGCAATACGAATCAAAAACGGTTGTTGCTCGTGCTCGACAGGGAATTTCTATCGGGAACGAAGAGCAAACCGCCACCCTCACGCGCCAACGCATTAACCAGCAGGCACTCCAACGGGCCTTGGGTCTTCCCAACACACCTGCAAACACTCCTGCCATTGGTGTTGCGTGCAGCGGCGGCGGCATGCGTGCAGCAATTGCCACGCTTGGCCTCCTGAGCGGGCTAGAAAAAATTGGCCTTCTTGATGCCGTCACGTACCTTGCAACCCTCTCAGGCTCAACCTGGACAGCAGCCAGCTGGCTCCAGCACGGCGGCCGTATTGAGCAGCTGCGGGCAACTCTCAAGTCCAAAGTAAAAAAACCGTTCGACTTGGACAGCATCCCCACCACTGCTATTGTTAAAATGCTCTTGAACAAATATATGATTGGCAGAGACCTTTCTATCAATGACATTTATGGCAGCTTAATTGCATCAACCTTTTTATCGACAACCACCAGCAATGGTCTCACTACAGACCTGGGGGATTTTGCGCCAGCCGTTGCCAAGGGAAGTTTTCCTATCCCTATTTTTACATCAATCATTGGCGAAACAGAGCCTCACTATGAATGGATGGAATACTCACCGTTTGAAGTTGGTAGCACCTATTTGAAAACATGGATCCCTACCGATGCCGTCGGCAAGCGCTTTACGGGTGGTGATAGCTACGATGCTTCACCAGATGAACATATGAGTTACATCTTGGGTATCTGCAGCTCTGCATATGCAGGTAACATGATAGATGTGGTACAAGCGATTCATGAGGGCATGGAAGCTGACTACGGCATCTCATTTCTCTCAAATGTGCCAAGCTGGCTCTCGTGGATCCCTTTTGGTACCACCACACGCATCTCCCCGCCCGTACTACCAAATTTCAGCTACAAAATCCCTCTTAGCCCGCTGGCAAAAATCAAAACACTCACCCTTGTTGATGCTGGCATGGCTACTAATATTCCATGCGTCCCTCTCCTACGCCGCAACGTACCCATTTACATCATATGTGATGCTGGCACCGACGCCACCTCTCCAGCCGGCACAGACCTACGTGAAGTTGAAGAGTATGCATCCCGCAACAATTTACCATTCCCAACTATTGACTATGCCGTTGTTGCCACAGAGCCACTAAGCGTATGGATTGACAAACAAAATCCTGCCGCACCAGTCGTCATTCACGTACCAAACAAACAAGATTTTTCTACCTTAAAATTTGGCTATAGCAACAAAGAATTTGAAGAACTCTGCGGCGCTATTGAGCACGCAATCGTAGTAAATAAAGAGCAAATCCTAGAAGGCATCGCATACAAAATGGCTTAAAAACCTTCGGGGGGGGGGGCAATGAAAAAATACATTATCGTAGCACTGGTGCTTGTACTAACAAAAACAGCACCGCTACGCGCACACAATTTAACGCAGGAAGACTTAAAAACTGAAAAAGCGCTGATTGAAAAATTAGTCAACCAAGAGCTTGAAAGAATACTGGGCCACCATACATCAGACATCATTATTAATGATGGACGTCAGCTCCCAGAGCGCAAGATGGCAATACTGCGTGCTATTTTCAGAGTAACTATTACACTTGCAGCGATTGCTTGCTGCTGCTGGATTTGTTTGTATGTACAGGAACTATCCAAGCGTATTTCAGAGCTTGAAGCATATCATCGCTTGAGACTAGACACCCCACCGCAAATGGGATTCTGGGGAGATCTTGCAGAGAAACAAGAGCTTGCAGACCGAGCGCTCTCCGTTGCACGGGATCAAGTTTGGGCAGAATTTTTTAGCAAACCAGCAGTAGATTATAGTAATTACTGGGCAGGGCATGGGCCGAATGAAGAAGAAGACTAACGTTACGGGGGCTGCGGTTTGCAGTCCCCAGAAAACGCATATAAAAAATTTAATAGATTACGAAGAAGAAGTAGTCGAGAAACTAAAAAAATTACTCTTCAAACAAAACCCCTTGTTCAACACCACTAATACCCAGAAGTTTACGCCGCAACTGAGGAATTTTTTTTGGCGGAATCGCCCGCCCCCGTGCCGTTTTTTGCAAAAGTCCCATGCGCAACAAAAATGGCTCAACAACGTCTTCAATCGTCTCGCGATCTTCACCCGTCAGCGCAGCAAGCGTCTCTACGCCAACCGGACCGCCATCAAAATTAACTAAAATATGCGTGAGCAAGTCACGGTCAAGTTTGTTAAGGCCATCATCATCAATCCCCAAAAAAGTAAGTGCCTTTGCAACAACGGCTTGATCGACAGTGCCATGCTGATGTACCTGAGCAAAGTCTCGTACACGGCGCAAAATACGTTTTACAATCCTTGGCGTTCCACGGGCACGGCTGCCAATACAGAGCGCTGCATCATGCTCGATAGGAAGCTGCAAAAACTGCGCATTTTGCAAAACGATATGCGTTAATTCATCTGGTTCATAATAATCCAAGCGCTCCACTATCCCAAAGCGTGTCTGCAGGGGTGCAGAAACCAAAGAGGTTTTTGTAGTTGCGCCGATCAGCGTAAATCTATTGAGTGGAAGCCTGATGGATTTAGCTCCAGCACCTTGGCCAATAATCACATCAACGCAAAAGTTTTCCATCGCACTATAGAGCACCTCTTCAACATTTTTTGGCAAACGGTGAATCTCATCAATAAATAAAATTTCATTCGGCCCAACGCCAGATAAAATTGCCACCAGATCTCCCGTGCGCTCCAAGATAGGTGCACTGGTCACTTTCATCCCAACACCCATCTCACGTGCCATGACACGCGCAAGCGTTGTTTTACCAAGCCCAGGTGGACCAAAAAGCAACAAATGATCTAATGCTTCACTACGCATTTTTGCTGCCTGCACGTACAAACGCAATTTTTCTTTAATCACTGCCTGCCCAAGATATTCATCAAAGCTATTTGGCTCAAAAGTGAGCGCGCGATCATCTGGGGTCTCACTCAGTTGCAACAATTCGATAGGAGAAAGTATTTCCATGGTTCCCACTACGGTTTAAAAAGCGATTTATCACTAGCATGCCATTCTATTGCTTTTGCCAATTCTTACGGCCTAGGCTTATGGCTATTATTGTGTAAACCAATATCAGGAGAGTTTATATGAAAAAAGTACTCGGACACAAGCGTATACTACTGGTCGTAGCATATGCGTGGTGTGCATCATTCAACAATCTTAATGCCGCAGAGAAATTAGCTCTTAGCACAACAGACAAAGCTGCGATAAAAAGCAGCGTTCAAGAGCAATTTGATGGCCTGCCAAAAAATGGCTTTGCAGTCCTCACAGGGATTCGCAATAGTACGGATTGGTCAGCTGGACTTGAATTTGAACAAACAATTCATGACAAATTGCCGCTAGAAAGCGTCATCGCCATCAAGCACAAAGCCAGTGGCAAATATCTTGCAGCACGCAAAACAATTGTTGCTGGCAAAGAGCGCTGGTTTGTAAAACCTGACGCAGCAACAAGCAGTGAAAAGGAAGCTCAGTTCATTATTGACCGTCATATTTCATCCGTCCCCAAGCTCAAAGATTGGATTGGGTTGCAATCTGCGGTTGCCAATGATTGCATGCTTCAAGTCTCCCCAGATGGGCTTCTAGAATTTGACGGCCATAAATTCATGGATGATGCCAATGACCGAGACTATCATTGGGAAATTTTAGGAGGACAGCTCACTGATTGTTACCTCCGTAACCGTAATGATTCTGGTGTTGCTACTTTTCAACAAGGCGCCAAAGAAATCTGGGTGCGGGACGACATAAAAGTCGAAACTGACAAAACAATGCTCATCTCTATGAAGAACGCACACGATAACGTTGTTCGCTACGGTGACATCATTACACTCAAATATTCTACTGGGTGGCTCGGGGTAATAGATCAGATTTATGGCCGCGGTGATGGCACAAAGGGTCTAGAGGCATATAAATCCGCAGGCAATTTTAGAATGATTGGCGTTTTAAGTAAGGCAGGGTCAGCTGGACTCAACCAAGCCGTGCACAACGACATCAACCGCGGACGTTTTGTACTCCTTGGTGGACCCCTTAATGAGCCTATCCAACACGGTGCTCAGGTAACCATTAGAAGCATTATTTATGATACACGTCCTGCCGACCCTGATGCTGCATTCTCGCCAACCAAGGGATTAATTTTTGGTCCCAAAAATGAGTGGGCAATTCCTGTTATTGTTGTCGATGCTGCTAGTGCTGAAAGATCTGTACACACCATAATCCGTGCTAATGGCGCAGCCGGGCCACTTAAATATGGCGACCAAATACGCATCAAAAATAATGCGCGTGGATGGTGGGGCAATAGCAAAGAACTCTATACAGACCTTGAGCGCCCAGCCAATGGTTGCGCAACCTACGAACTGATGAATGAAGACGGCAACCCAACGGGCTTGCGGTCTGTCCCAGCACTCGCTGTAGAAAACAATCTTATGAAAATGCCTACTGGCGGTGGCTGGACCCCTATGAGCGGTCAATTAACAGATATTGCCGTGTGTAATGGCTCAGATGCTTGGGGGCTTAGTCGAAATGGCACAACCTGGCACGGAGACTTAAGCAATTGGGCCCAGGTCTCATCAACCCTCACATTTGGTAGTATTGGAGTCTCCTCTGCCGGAGAGGTTTTTGCAGTAGGCAGAGATGGAAACTTATATGAAAGATCTGACATTTCTACCGCTAACCCTATTGGCGTCTCTTGGTCAAAAAAAGAAACCGGTATCCCATTCTGCCCAAATTCCCCACAACCAAGCGCATTCAGACGAGCTACCATCCTTGCCTATCAACCAGGTGGGGTTGCTGTTTGCAACAAGAATCTTATTTGGATTATCGGCAACAACAGTCGTCTCTACAAATACAACGGCGGCCAAGAGTGTGCCCTACAAAGCGCTGTAACGGGCAAAGTAACCGCGATTGCATGCTCTGAAGATGGCGCCGCATGGGCGATAACAGACTGGAAAACGTTGTGGCATTTAGTTGGCACTGAATGGAAACAAGTTGACGTGCCACCAACAGGAGATAATCCTCTTGTCAGTATTGGCCTGCGCAATGACAAAGACGTCTATGTTGTAAGTTTTGATGATGGACAGCTGTGGTCCTGGAATGGGTCAAAATGGAGCAAAGCATCTGGGGCAGGCATCAAACGACTTTCTGTGGCAAGCGGTGTGAAAAAAACAGTAACCCCAATCACCGAAAAACTTGCTATCGCTCAGATGATGAGTAAAAGTTGGGATAAAGGTGCAGTACTGGATACTTCTCCTGCCGGGCTCTTCTCTATTGAGGTTATTGAACTTGGCATGGATGGCAACATAAAACCAAAAGTAACTCTAGATCTAGAGCTGCCTGCACAACAAAATCCATCAGTAACAGGTTTTGCTCAAACAAAAATAATGCTTGAAAGTGGTGCAGAACTTTCTGTACAGCCACTTAAAGGTCAAGGCGCTGCATGGCCAGAAAAAACATTTGATACCCCAAACCGTGCAACAGTAGCCTTTATGGCAATGGCTGGTGACAAAGGTGATATCCAAGTAACGCTGGGCAAAGATATTTCAGATACGTTCTTATTCAAAATCATCATCGGGGGACAGAAAAACACACGCTCATCTATTATCCAGCGCACCCTAGAAGACGGTGAATACGTTGACCGTGAAGTTTTTGGCATCGATGTTGCACAAAACAACCTCGCCTATGCGTCACCAGGCAACTACACCCCATATTGGATTACTTACGACAATGGCTTAATTCTAGTTGGTATGGGTAAACCAGGCGAAAATATTTTCATGGCCTACCGCACAGACTCGCCACCAAAATTGATAAATCGTGCTGGCTTTGCAAGTAAAGATTCTCAAGTTAAATACGCAGAAATTCAGTATTTATTCCCTATTGTTCCAGAGCCATTCAAACGCGCCTTTGCAACACGCGCCGATGCAAGAAATATCCCTGCCGGTGCAGGAAGCGTCACCTGGTCATCTCTGCCATTCAGATTTGCCGGCGAAGGTACAGTATCGTTTGAAATGCAAGCAACAGAGAAATTTGTACTGGCACTTGGTACTGCAGACAACACACAATCACCACACTATATCATCGTGTTTAATGAAGAGACCGATGAAGCGCTCTCCATTCAAAAGTGGATACCAACAACCAAAAGCTACAAAGAGCTGGCAACCCTACCAAACAAAGGATACAGAGGCCTGAACCTACAACCATCTCGTTGGGTTCCTGCTTGGGTCAGTTACAATGATGGCCTGTTTATTATTGGCAACGGCACCGTAGGCAAAAACACCGTATTTGTTTACCAAGATCTTGCCTTCCCAGACGGCATCAACCGTGTTGGTTTTGGGGCCTTTGGGGCAACGCCTGGCCAAGTGCGTAACTTCAGCATTTCGCCAGCAATCAGCTTGCAAAGTGATATGCCTCTGTCAGAAATACCAAATCTAAATAACAAGCTTGCTTCATACGCAGGGCCAGTACAAATTGTTTTACCTTTTGATTACAAA
>JBIIJF010000042.1:0-7334 GCA_044234015.1 Candidatus Babeliales bacterium | reverse complement strand
TATACGTAAGTGACAAAGGTAATAAAAAATTACCTGAGGGTGAGGATACTCAAACAAATTCTGATATTGAGAGTTTGATCCTGGCTCAGAATGAACGCTGGCGGCGTGCCTAACACATGCAAGTCGAACGAGAAAGGTAGCAATACTGAGTACAGTGGCGCACGGGTGAGTAATGCATAGGAATCTGCCTTTTAGTGGAGAATACCCTGGAGAAATTCAGGTTAATACTGCATAAGCCGGAAACGGGAAAGGGGGCCAAAAGCTCTCGCTAAGAGATGAGCCTATGTTCTATTAGTTAGTTGGTGGGGTAAAGGCCTACCAAGACGAAGATGGATAGCCGACCTGAGAGGGTGATCGGCCACACTGGAACTGAGACACGGTCCAGACTCCTACGGGAGGCAGCAGTGGGGAATCTTGCACAATGGGCGAAAGCCTGATGCAGCGACGCCGCGTGGAGGATGAAGGTTTTCGGATTGTAAACTCCTGTTAAGTGGGAAGAAAGACTCTGACCTAATACGTCAGAGGGATGACGGTACCACTAGAGAAAGCACCGGCAAACTTCGTGCCAGCAGCCGCGGTAATACGAAGGGTGCTAGCGTTATTCGGAATCACTGGGCGTAAAGAGCGTGTAGGCGGTTTGTTAAGTCAATTGTTAAAGCACCCAGCTTAACTGGGTAAAGGCAAGTGAAACTGGCGAGCTAGAGTACGGGAGAGAGAAGTGGAATTGTCGGAGTAGCGGTAAAATGCGTAGATCTCGACAGGAACACCGGTTGCGAAGGCGGCTTCTTGGCCCGCTACTGACGCTAAAGCGCGAAAGCGTGGGGAGCAAACAGGATTAGATACCCTGGTAGTCCACGCCGTAAACGATGATCACTAGATGTTGGATTGGCATAGCCGATTCGGTGTCGTAGCTAACGCGTTAAGTGATCCGCCTGGGAATTACGGTCGCAAGATTAAAACTCAAAGGAATTGACGGGGGTCCGCACAAGCGGTGGAACATGTGGTTTAATTCGACACTACGCGAGGAACCTTACCTGGGTTTGACATGTAACTGCCACTGATAGAAATATTGGGTTCTGTAGCAATACAGACGGTTACACAGGTGCTGCATGGCTGTCGTCAGCTCGTGTCGTGAGACGTCGGGTTAAGTCCTTGAACGAGCGCAACCCTTGCCGTTAGTTGCCTATCGAAAGATGGCACTCTAGCGGGACTGCCTTGGAAACAAGGAGGAAGGTGGGGATGACGTCAAGTCCGCATGGCCCTTATACCCAGGGCTACACACGTGTTACAATGGCGAGGAACAGAGGGAAGCAAAGCCGCGAGGTAGAGCAAATCCCTGAAAACTCGTCTAAGTTCAGATTGTAGTCTGCAACTCGACTACATGAAGTTGAAATCGCTAGTAATCGCATATCAGAATGATGCGGTGAATACGTTCTCGGACCTTGTACACACCGCCCGTCACACCACGAAAGTTGTTCGCACCCGAAATCAATTTAGCTAACCGTAAGGAGGCGGTTGATGAAGGTGAGGATAGTGATTGGGGTGAAGTCGTAACAAGGTAGCTGTACGAGAACGTGCGGCTGGATCACCTCCTTTCGAGGGAGATATAAGTGCTCTTCGGAGCAGCCTATAAAGGTGTTACAAAGAGTCCCATCCTCAGGTATCTATTTTTTAAGTGCTAGTACAAAGTCCAATGCTCAATAGAGCGCATGCAGCAATGTATGTTGGATATGGGCACACATTTGGGCCTATAGCTCAGTTGGTTAGAGCACCCCGCTGATAACGGGGAGGTCAGTCGTTCGAGTCGACTTAGGCCCACCAGTATTCGCTAAAAGCTTGCACTGGCAAGGCCAGCCGATGGTTGGGGAAATAGTACTAGAAACAAAAAATAAATAATTATTGCATGTCACACGCGAATATTATGTATCTTCTAAAGGTTAAGAAATTCTTTGGGGGCATAGCTCAGTTGGTAGAGCGTCTGCCTTGCACGCAGAAGGTCAGCGGTTCGAATCCGCTTGCCTCCACCAAAATATTAAAGGGATTACTCTTACGAGTAGTTCCTTTTTTGCTTTCTATGGATCCCAAGATAGCAAGGAGAATTCCATGAAATATGATGTTGAAGTAAGATCTGATATTGTTATTCCTGGCCATGAGCTTCAAATTACCAGCAGTCGTGCTGGTGGCCCTGGTGGGCAACATGTTAACAAAACAGATTCACGGATTACCGTACGTTGGAATATTCTAACAACTGAGGCGTTGAATGAAACGCAAAAATCTCGCGTTCTTGCAAAACTCCAGTCACAGCTAACCAGCGATGGTGATTTTATTGTACACAGCAGTGAGTTTCGTAGTCAGGAACAAAATCGGCAAGCAGCGTTGGTTCGTCTTGCAGAAGAAATTCGTCAGGCCTTGTATGTCCCTAAAAAACGTATTCCCACTAAAGTATCTCGTGCAGCAAAGCAGAATAGACTTGATTCAAAATCCCATGCTGGTGCCATAAAAAAGATGCGTAGCAAGAAAAATTTTGATAACTAAGTTTTTTTATTTAACCGCCAACACAAGCTAAAAAATCAGCCCGCATTGCTGCGATTTTTTCGGTGTCTATAAAAAAGCTACCACACTGCATGGTTTGATCATTATTAATTGCGTAGCCGTTGTTCAGATCTTTTAGTGGCCGACCAAAGAGCTCTTCAACAGAGGATAGGCGTACGCCTGATGTGGTGCCAAGTGATCCGGTAGAGTCAATGATTATATTGTTACCCAGGTACATGAGAATGTGCCTGGTTATGCCAGGTTTATTGGGAGCAAGGTAAATAATATCGCCTGCTTGCATGTCTATTGGGTTGACGGGGGTAGAAAATGTATATTGGCCACTGCTGTTGCGTGGGATACTGAGTCCCAGGCTATGCATTACTAAACTAATCAGGCCAGAACAGTCAACGCTTGTTGGAACTGGATAAGGGCTAAAAAAGCCCCAGGCGGCTGTGGCCCCAATAAAAACGCTTCGTCCGCCCCAACAGTACGGCATGCCAAGGAACTTCAAAACGTTCATGCAGAGTTTTGTACGCAGTATTGCTGCCTCTTCTGGTGTGCTGGTGATGCGAAGAATCTCATTGCTACGTACAAATCCTACTGTGCCATCAAGTAAAGAAACTTTTGTGTAGCCGTTTATTTCCTCAAATGCAGCATGGTGCAGAATGCCACCGAATGGTATTTCTTGTAAAAAATCTGCATCGTTATTGGGCATTGTACGTACAGCGGTACAGAGCTTTTGTGCCACCATTGTTACTTGCCTGCCTATTGCTGGTATTTCCAGAATGTGCTGAGCATTTGTGTAGCCAGTGATGCCGACCCATTTCTGTTTTTCAGAATCAAAATGTTTTTGTCCAGGGATAGCAACTCTGAGCATCTCACCATTTTTCTCAAGAACGTTAACTTGTTCACCATAAACCATTTGAGAATCGTGCGGCTCCATGGATATAACATCATCGCGGAATGGGTTGCATAATGCTGGATAAAAAAAGCAATTACCGCCATTGGTTTGCATGGTGCCAGAGAGCTCTGAGGGAATAGTCCAGAGGCTTGCGACCGGGTCTTTAACAACAAACATAGAGTGGACTTCTTCTAAAGCAAATAACGTGTTGGTTAAGAAAAACAGTATAAAAAAAATAACAAAAAACATATGTAGCTCCTTTCAAATAGCTATACAGGTTGCTTCATTATAATTTGGTATTGAAATGTTGAGTATATATTTGTTAGCTTCAGAAGTCATTCTCATAGTAATTAAGGAGTATTGTGTATGATGTTGAGTCAAAATAAAATAGTGTTGACGATGGCACTTATTGCATCAATGCAATTGTTTGCCAACGTGCAAGGTGAAAAAGATATTATCAGGCAAGCGGCTAAAAACATTCGCCACAATAGCATAAAAAGAACAGATTACCTTATTGCTATAACCATGCCTAAGTGTGGAACTCATCTGATTTTAAAATGTTTGGATTTGCTTAAAATTCCGGGTGTTGAGTTCCCTTATCAACATAAGTGGCAACATGAAAAATTAATGCCACTCGCAATGGAAGAGAATGCAAAGATGTTCCCTGATTTTTTTAAAGGTCGCTTTGATACACGGCAGTATGGCCCATGGCCAGAATGGTTGATGCATAATATGCAAAATGCGAAAAAAGATAGACGGTTATTTTCGGATCATTGGCCATATACACCTGAGTCTGAAGCCTTGTTTGAGCAGTTCTCATCAGCGGGTTTTTTTATGTTTAGAGATCCTAGAGACATGTTGGTTTCCATGGCCTATTTTGTTCATAAGGGCCCAGGTGGTCTTGTCGCTGATGTTAATGCTGTGATGTTTGATTTTATTGATGCAAGAAAAAAGAGCTTTGTTCCGTGGGCTCATGGCATCAATCTTGTGTATCCCCTTCTCTATGACTATGGAGTGACTGATTTTTATAAGCTCTACCTTAAATGGATAGGTGCTTCAAAATTTTTAGCAGTTAAATTCGAAGACCTGGTTGGGCCAAAGGGCGGTGGTACTTTAGAGGCTCAGCTAAGTACTATTAAGCAGATTGTGCAACACCTTGGCATTCAACGTTCTGATGAGTTTATCTCTAATGTTGCTCAAAATTTATTTGGAGAGAGTGCAACATTCCGTGAGGGGAAAATAGGCGGGTGGCGCAATCATTTTACGCAAGAAATGATTGATGCGTATAAAAAAGTACCAGGAGCATGTCAGCTACTTATAGATTTGGGCTACGAAAAAGATGCCAATTGGTAGCAGTATTGTTGTAGTGATAATTCGATGTATTCAGTTATTAGCATGTGGTTTTTGGTCATGATGAAAAAAATATCTATTTTGAGTTTCGTAGCTTTTTTTCTGGGGCAAATCGTCTTTGCAAAAAAGCCAATTTTGATAATGACGCCGACGTCAAGCCATCCAGAGTTTATTGCTTTGCAGTATAAGGCGTTTGAGAAATGCATCCAAGATTCCTATGAATTTATAGTTTTTAATGATGCAAGTGATCCTGTTATTGCCAGGCAAATCACTGACATGTGTGCGATGCTTAATATTAAATGTTATTCGGTGCCTCAAGAAGGAAGGCAGCCAAAACAAATTATTTCGCCTTTTGGATACTATTCATGGGCATCGTATCGGCATGCGCACGCTGTTGAATACATGATGCAAAAAGCCGGTTTTGATTATGATGGTATAGTTGTTCTTATCGATTCAGATATGTTTCCAGTTAGGGCTTTAAATGTTACCAATTTCTTAGGAAGTTATGATATTGCAGGGCTAAAAAATTTTTCGTACGGCGATAGCATGGAATGTTTTTGGGCTGGGTTGATTTTTTTTAATATGAAGACGTTGCCGAACAAAAAGAGTATGCGATTTTTACCAGTAGAAACAGAGACTGTACGACTTGATTCTGGAGGTTCATTATTTCAATATTTCAGAGATAATCCATCTGTTACAAAGTTGATTTTTAATCAAGAAGCGCGATTCAGGCTTGATGAAAAATTGTATCCATATTACGCATATCCATCATACCCAAGTAAATGGCGTTATATAGATTGCAACGCATGTCAATCCAAGAAAGAGTTGGGTTTCTGTTCTGGTTTTGGGCCGGTAGATGATAGGGAAGCTTATACCAAGTGCAAGCATAAAAAAAGCATATTTGAAGAGTATGGTTTTCATGAAAACATGGTAAATATGATCTTAGGGCATAAAGTTCCAACAAGATCAGAATTCATTCTAAAAGATACCTTCTTCCATGCCGTGGCAAGCTCAGGTTACTTAAAGCGTTCTAGTCAAGAGGTTAAGAAGCGTGTCCCGAAAATAGCCGCTTTTGTTAATGAAGCAATTAGTTTAGTTTAGTACATTCAGCATTGAATCGCATAAAACATTATAAAAAAAGAGGTGCTTTTGGTATTCTGAGCATCTAGCGATCTCTAAAATTATTTTTTATGGATGGTTTGCATGAAGATTAAAAATTTATCATTATTGCTGGTGCTGTTATGTTGCTTGGGTATGCCAAGCTTGTGGTGTGCTGCAGCAGATGCTGGCAATAATCACTGCGATGCGCCAAAAAATACTGAGCAAGAAGAACTGAAAAAATGGGATTATATAACTATAGCCTTGATGATTGCTGTTATGAATGGGCGTTTAAAAGTTGTTAAGTTCTTGGTAGACCATTTAGGGGCTGATGTTAATGCAGCAGATAAGCGTGTCAATACAGCCTTGACGCATGCTGTTATGAATGGGCATTTAAAAGTTGTTAAGTTCTTGGTAGACCATTTAGGGGCTGATGTTAATGCAGCAGATAAGCGTGGCAATACAGCCTTGACGCATGCTGTTATGAATGGGCATTTAGAAGTTGTTAAGTTCTTGGTAGACCGTGGGGCTGATGTTAATGGGCGTTGCCGTAGCACCTTAGCGGCATACTACAGTGAGATAAAAAAACTATCATTGTAGAACAACCGGATGCCCAGGATGCAGCTAATAAAAATACAACGATAGCCCTGGCGAATGCTTCTCAGAATGGCTATTTAGAGGTTGTTAAGTTCTTGGTAGAAAAAAAGGCTGATGTTAATGCAGCTGATAAATAAGTATGGCAATACAGCATTGATGATTGCTAGCACTGATGAGATTCGCACTTACCTGGAGCAAATGCTGCATTACTGTAGCGCCTGGCTACATGGACGCACAGAATACCAATAACATAACAGCTTTGGGCGCAGTTCAAAAATTAATTTAGTTGAAATCATAAATGTTTTTCTAGGCCGGTTAATCAATTTTTTTTATGGCAAGAACCTGTTGTTGGGTAAGCATAGAAAAATCTGATCATTCAAAATCACTAACATGCCTTTTAGCGGCTGCCTCAGCTGGACGAAGCGCTATATCAAAGCGATTAGGGAATAGGCCGATTGGCCAATTTTCCTGAACATTTGTTGTATTTTTTGACATATTGCGGCAGATGTTAATACAATCAGCCACCCTCTCGTTTCTTCTTCCATTAAATTAATTTTCGGACTGCGCCTAATTTAGAAATGCAGAGTGGTGTGCCTAACAGGATTCGAACCTGCGACCTAGCGATTAGGAATCGCTCGCTCTATCCAATCTGAGCTATAGGCACACACAATTTTTATTGTACTGCAATATAGATTTCAACAGAGCCGGGTTTACTCATGTCATACAATGCAAAATCAATGGTGTATGCACGCTTATGTTCAGTGTTCTTCTCGAAATACTGCCAGATGTGCATCCACACTTGTACGGTAATCTCAGGTACGCTGCCTTGTCCAGAAAATACTATGTATTTGCCAGC
>JBIIJF010000041.1:0-7375 GCA_044234015.1 Candidatus Babeliales bacterium | reverse complement strand
ACCAATAAGCTGCAACATTCAGCATTATTTGCGTCAACGCGCAATGCAGCCTCTAGAACAATTTTTGTATCTTTTTCATTACAATGATCATGGTAGAGTGTTTTCGCCAACCAGAAATACGCCTGGATATTGTCTGATACCAATATAACTGCTCGATTTAATGCCCCCAAAGCCTGATACGCATCATGCACAGGCTCTATGCATAAAAACCCCAGCTCAATTAAGGCTTCGACATCATATGGGTTTGCCAATACACGCTCTTTCACCTGATCAAACAATACTATCTCTTCATCACTAGCATGAGCGTAATCTTGCGGCTCGGTGCTTATCAAAAAATCTTGTGTGATCCCAAACATTTTTTCATTAATACGCAATAGTGCACGTTTTGGCGATATCTTCAAAAAATTCATCCTCTTCCTTTTTTGTTAATTCTACCTGATCGTCCAGAGAAGCTTAGCAGTCATCTCCGTTGGCGTACTTGAAAAACGATTATAGAGGTACTGGATAAAAATGAGCAAATTGTAAAGATACGGCAAAGATTTAGAGGTTAAACCTGAATATCGCCATAATCAAAAAACCACCGAACATAGGCTTTCTTCAAATATAGAATTTGGTTTTTAGCAAGTTCTTGCTCAAGCCATGGTACGGTAACAATAGTTATTTTTTGGTTTATTTGATTGCCCGATTCATGATTGCGCAAAGTTAATAAAACCGTCTCACTACAGGACGTAATGTCATCCGGGTAAAGCCCGCCTGTTTCTAACTGTTTTTGGATTATTTTATAACCGTAGCGCTCAAAATCATGTTGCTCATTAAGCCATGAATCATTCTCATGTGCCATCTCATAAACCATAAAAGAGTCTAGCTTTTGCGCCGCCTCTCGCAAGGTTGGTTGGCCCTGGCAGGAATGAATAATTTTTAGCACATTCTCTTTGATTAGCTCTAAGCTGTACACGCTCATGACAAACGCCTTAGCAACAGATATAACAGCAAGATCAGACATTTTTTGAAAATACTCTAACGAGTAGATTGGTACATTAAAATTGCGGACCGCCCCGCTTTCACTAGCTTTGACTATAACACGTACAGTATCAAAAAAATCTATACTTCCATCTGGTATGGATTGTGTGCTGTAACATTCTACGAGCACAAGATCTATCTTTGGCGTTACCATGACTGTGCCCTATATGTTTAATGATTTTTCAATACAATCGAGATCTAGCGTTGGCACAATAACAGTATTGTGCACATAAAAGGCGCCATCTTGATGCAATTTTTTAGCCAACCAAGTAAATGTTATTGCCCGTATGTGGCGTATTTTTTGCTGACCAGTAATAGCATTTTTATAAATAACGCTCAACTCAATACTGCAGTCATTATGATTGAGTGCTGAGAGCGCTTCTTTATCAGCAAAATCAATGCTTTGAATACTGTCATTTTTATCATACAGGGGTTGTCTATCAAGCCAGGAATCCTTATGACAAGGATTTCCTCCCATGCCAAAATGACTGTCTAGCCAATCCGCAGCTTCGCTTAGCAATTTTGTTTCTTGGC
Source organism: Candidatus Babeliales bacterium (assembly GCA_044234015.1). Classification (GTDB taxonomy): domain Bacteria; phylum Babelota; class Babeliae; order Babelales; family RVW-14; genus CAIKAH01. The sequence continues at coordinate 5,821 of JBIIJF010000041.1, read as the reverse complement.
TACCCATTTCCAAAACTGCAAGAATTGTTTTGTAGATAAGAGGATTAGAGTATGCTGCTAAGACAATACAGCCATCACTAATAAAGGATACTTTTTCTGCATCTAGGTTATCAAACGATGATACCCATAGATAAAAACAGCGTTGTATAGGGGGGCATGCATTACTATGACTAATGCAAAGATACAAATGAGTACTAAAATGCGTACTACCTTCTGCCATGAAATCGATAACTTCAAATGTGTTTAGTTTGAACTTCATTGAGACTGCCTGGTATAACTATGCCTTTAACAAAGAAACATCATACTACTATAATTACAGGTTTAATTGTTGTAGCTCTGTACAAATTATGCACTAAAAGAGTGTGACGACTCCTCCATTGCTATTCGTAACAACAGTAATATTATTCCTTGTATGGAAATAATTAATTGTGTCAGGATTAGCGCTAGGAACTATCTGTCCATTCAAAATAGCATCCTCTATAATACTCGGAGTAAATCCGCGTTGCTGCATCCTATCAAGTGCATGTCCAGTATACCTGCGACCGCTGATTGATTCCTTGCGTAGGCTCTTGTTTTGATTCTTGTACAGGTTGCTTGGCGGGTGGCAATTGCTTAACTGGTAGGAGTATGGTTGGTGCTGGCTGGAAGCGCGGTGGTTCCAAATGTGCATGCACCGTAAGAGGTGAAGCATGGTCGATCGCAGGCGGTCTTTCAGGGTAGAAATCTATGATTTCAGGTTTTTTTAATATGTCATTAGGTGTGAGCAACTCTTCAGGCACCAACGCTTCGGCCATTTGCTCAGGCGTTGCTCCCGTCTCCGCCATTACATCGCCGGCAATTTCTATGATTTCTTGGTAGGGCGAGAGCGGGGGATCAAACTTGATCCACTTTGGTTGCGGGCTATCCCCCAGTATCCGCAACAGTTGCTCATCGCTTAGCGGTGGTGGGGTTTCAGCTGTTTTTTTTGCAGCGGCAGCTGCTGCTTCTGCATCACGCTTTTTTTGTTCAGCAGCTCTTTGCAAAGCAGCTTGCTGAGCACAATATTGCTGATAGTCAGGGTCTTGCTCAACGTGATTATCAGGGTAGTGCCAATACCCTGTTCGTGTATTGAGGATCGCCCCATCAGCCACGCGAAAAATATTTCCATCGGGAAAATGGAAATAGTGTGGCACATAATAACTGCCATCTGGATTGCGCATCAGAATAGTTGGCACGCCACCATGTCGTGAAGAAAAATCGCCACCGAATGTTTGTGCACTAAAACCTGATGGTGAAGAATAAGATGATGATAATAATGATGACGACGGGAAAGGTGATCGCGATAATAATTGTGATGATGGTGGCGATGAATTCCAATGATGAAGAGTGATGTGCGGGTAGTCGTTCCAGCCATCCACTCCTGTTGCGCTAAGCAAAGGGATTAATAGAAGCAGCAGATTTTTACCCATATCCATAGACAAATCCCTGAAGATTCCTTTGTTGGTGTGATGAAAATTTCACAGCCATGCTATGGCAATCAACAAACCTATTTGAAGCGTTTGCAAAAAAGATGATTTTAGTACGGTTTTAACGCACTAATTGAGATAACAAAAATTACACAAAGATAAACTGCTGCCAGCAAATAAAGCCCCAACTAAGGGCTTATTTCTTACTTTTATTTACAAAGAACCCCATGCATGATAGTTTTTTGCGCAATCATTACGGGGTTTTTATGCTTTTATTACTCATTATCGCTGCTGTATGCATCGCAAGCACGGGCTACATAGCCTTCATCTTGCCGCTTCGGACCATTAAAAACAGTCTTCCTCTTTGTATGCTTTCCCCTGGCACACGCATCTGCACAAAAACGGGCAGTCTCGGGACTATTACGAGCCTCCAGCATAACCGCTTGTCTGTTTTTTTTGACAACGGCAACCGAGGGGTTTTGCTGCCTGAACAAATAGAAAAAATTATATGAATTTTTCTATATTGCACAAAACATCACTCCTAGCGCTTGGTAGTTTTATTGCGGGTATTATTCTGCATACCTGTACCACATACATGATTATCTCAGTAGCTAGCATAATTTGCGCAGCACTCATACGCTACGCAATACAACAACTCAGCAAGACAACAGTACACAACATGTTTCCATTTTGTGGTATTGTCATGACAATGACCACGGCCGGATACTGCCTAACAGAATTTCACGCTCAGCGCTGGCAGAAACTTATCACTCCTCTGAAGCAACAGCCATTTGCGGTTACAGGGTATGTCGCAAACGTTGCACCGCTTGCCGCTAGGCCATACATGGCAAGCGTGCACATTGTTATCCAGTCGCTCACGCAAGAGGGCAACAGCAATTGTTATGATGGGATGCACCTTGTTAATTACATGCCTATTAAAAGTGCCCCACCTGTTGGGAGCGATGTGTCCATAGCGGAAATAAAACCACAGCAGACAAGAATAACTGAAGATATTTCACTCTTTCTCCGCAAAAACAACATCATACATCAACTCTTTAACCGCACTGATTTTGCAACATGCACGTATACCAATTCCCCTTCGCCATCCATTCTACAAAAACCCCAACAGTACGGGGTAGCATGGCGTAACCGGTTTTATAGACGTTGCACAGAAGGCCTTTCACCCCTTAGTAAGCTCTATGTTGGACTCATTTTTTTTGGCAACAAGGAGCCCGGCTGCGACGATGTTCGCATGCGGTTTGGACACTGGGGGCTAGCGCATTTTTTAGCACGATCGGGCCTACACATTGTTATTTTTGTACTTCTTATTACCCTCTTGCTCCGCATGGTACCCATACACAGCAACGCTAAACATTTACTCCTTTTTGCCGTTTGCCTTTTGTATGATGCCCTCAGCTGGTCAAGTATCTCTTTTTTGCGGGCATGGCTCCTTGCTTTACTGTTAATTGCACGTCATTTTATCGGTCGCCACACGATGTACGTGCATCTATTGTGCCTCAGCGCCATTGGTATTTTGGCCTATAACCCGTGTTATTTGATGGCTGTTGATTTTCAATTGACCTATGCACTAACCTTCGCCCTAACACTTTTTAGTGGATTACTTAAGACAAATACATCCGCCATTCAAGACCGCAAAAATCTTATTTCTTGAACCACCCTGCAAGAACCCCATAGGCTCAACATTCGTTTATTTACCACAATGCAACTTTCAATTTTTTTACGCAAAAGGGAGTCTCGCCATGCCTTGCATACAAAGATTTGTCATTATTTTTTATGGGCTTATTCTGCTCTTAAACAACCTTGTTTTAGCCACTGATATTATCGCACCGTCGCCTGATGCAATCCCGTCTCCATGCGAGTGGAATTTTATGACCTACATGGCAAACAACAACAATTTATATCGTTATGGCATGGCAAACTTCCGTCAAATGGTGCAAGCTGGCTCTAATAAAAATATGAACTTACTTCTACAAATGGACTCTCTAGGACAAAAAGAAATCTCCCGTTTTTTTATTGACCAAAACAACGCAAAACTTATAGAAAGTGTTACCAACACAGCCACAAGCTTTAGCGGCACCCCAATCAATCTGTATGAATTTGCAGGCTGGGGAACAACAAGCTTTCCTGCGCAAAAAACATGCCTTGTGCTTTGGAACCATGGAGCTGGAATAAAAGATCCAAATATCTGGGGGCGCATGCTTATGCGCTGGCGCGATGACCTGTTTGTCCTTAATAAAAAAACTGGCCTTCTTGAGCTTGATCGCACGCTCAACACACGCACTGCACAAAAAGAGCTCTTCAAAAAACGTGGAATTGCTTTTAACGAAGCCGCTGAAGCATACCTCACGAACGATGATTTAAAAAATAGCCTTGAAGCTATCTGCCAAGACTTTTTAGGGGGACAGAAAATACCTGTTCTTGCTATGGACGCCTGCCATATGGCCATGGCAGAAGTTGGATCACAAGTTAAAAATAGCGTCTCCATTATGGTCGCATCTGAAGAAGTCGAGCCAGGCACAGGCTGGGATTATAAATTGGCCCTGGCTGCATTTGACCAACCAGCAACAGAAAAAGCCGTCGCTTCATCTTTTGTCTCTGCGTACGCGACTCAATACAGCGCAGCAAATGGTGATTATACACAGTCAGCAATAGACCTATCCTTTTGTGGCGCTCTAGAAGCAAACGTATCCCGCCTTGCCAATGCCCTGATCGAGTTAATAGACAGCAACGGACAACCTGGCTTTAAAATCATTCGCGATCTTCGCTTTAGTCGGTCCGCCACAACAGAGTTTTTTGACACTGACTATATTGACCTTGGACACCTGTACAAATCATTACTCAGCCGTGCACAAAATGTGATCGATGGGAAATTTAGCTTCTTTAGCACCCCGTTGCCACAACCAGAAATTGCAGTGATTGTATGCAAAGAGATTGGCAATGCATGCGCAGAAGGACTCATGATTTTACAAGACATGGTAATTGCTAATGCTGCTGGTAAAAACCTCAAAGAGGCTTCTGGTCTTTCTATTTACTTCCCTGCTAGTTCAATTCATCCTTCATATGCAAAAACTGTTTTTGCACAAAACACCACATGGCCAGCCTTTTTAGACAAGTTCATTAAAACGAGATTCAAGAAGGTTCAATCAGCAAAAAAACTAAAAAAAAGATCTACATCTGGTTCTTGCCGCTTGCAAAAATAGACTGCCTAAAATCATACCAGCCAGCATCCCTGGTTGGTATGATCTCATAAAAAAATGTGCTAGAGTTGCAAAGGCTTTTATTCTAACCATTCCTGTACTGTGCTAAAGTTATGACACCAGAAGATTTTCACAAAAAACGTCATCGTTATTTGCAGTTTTTAACACAACAACCAAGAGGCTTTGTGTACATCGATAAAAACACCAAACAAGAACTCGGAAACAAAACAACATCTCTGCCTGGGAATTCAGCAAAACAAGAACAACTTGATGCGCTTAAACAACGCTACACCAAGTGCCAAAAATGCCCTCTGGCAGGACAGGGACGCAAGCAAGTAGTCTTTGGTAGCGGTAACCCTGAATCGCCACTCATGTTTGTTGGCGAGGGCCCTGGTAAAGATGAAGACGCTCAAGGGCTCCCTTTCGTTGGCCGAGCCGGACAGCTGCTTACAAAAATTATTGAGGCGATGGGAATGACGCGAGACCAGGTCTATATTTCTAACGTCGTCAAATGCCGTCCCCCAGAAAACCGTATTCCTCTTCCACAGGAAAGCACCACCTGCAAGGATATTTTATTGTTTAAAGAAATTGATATTATTCAGCCAAAAATTATCTGCACTCTTGGCGCTACCGCAACCCAAGCACTTCTCGGAGAAGATGCAAAGATTACCAAATCACGCGGTCTCTTTTTTGCATGGCGAGGCACGCTGGTTTTGCCAACCTATCACCCTGCCTATCTTCTAAGAAACCCTGCAGAAAAGCGTACGGTATGGGAAGATATGAAAAAAATAGTGGCTAAGCTAGCAGAATAAAAGACCAAACGCACAGCCCTTTAGCTGTCTGTTGCTCTCAAAAACCAATCGCGCATCTGTTCCATTTTGGCTTCATCAGCGAAAAATGACCGGTAAAAGATATTGTATTTTTTACCATCATATTCAACCTCTGAGCCGTTCTCAACCGTCTGCAGACAACGCCCAAAGAGAAGAGCTCCTGAAACAGTTGCTATCGGACGCCTCTGTTTGGGCACTTCAATAATGAGGTCGCCGCCAAGGTACACCATGACAGAATAGAGCCCTCCGTCGGGCTTAAGCAAGAAGACCAAGTCTCCTTTTTTTATTTCGGACAGAGAGACAGGGGTAGCAAATTCGTACATATCAA